>JAIXZV010000375.1 GCA_027489365.1 Sphingomonadales bacterium | reverse complement strand
TTCTTGTGATCGACGCTGGTGAACCAGTCGCGCCACAACATGCCCCAGGCACGATACCAGGTGATCAGCCCGATCAGCGCAACGCCGCCGATCGCCACGACGGCAAAGGTGACCAGCACGATCGGTTCGTGCAGCGGCAGGGCGTCGATCGTGAGCCGCCCCAGGATCGGGCTGACCGGCGGGGTGGGGTTATGCATCGCGGGCATCATCTCAGTTAGTCCTCTGCGCGCCGGGCATCGGCAGGCCAGCGCCGGTCAGGCGTGCGGTGTCGTCGGCGGAATTCTTGGCGGTTGCCTTGCTGACCTTGGTCGGCCCGGCTGCTTCTGCCATCGGCATGTCGGACATCGCCACATCGGGCATCGGCATGGCGTGCTTGACCCCGGCATCCGCCATCATCATGTCGCGCATACAGGTCTCGCCCGTCGCAACGCAGCGATTGGCGGCGGCATCGAACAACCCGGGCGTAACGGCGGCGAAACGCATGATCGGCGTATCGGCAGTCGGCTTGGCAAGCTTAATGTAACCAGCGCGATCGAGCGTCCCGTCACCGGCGCGGATGCGTTGCACCCAGCCGTCAAAGTCTCGCTTCGAGACGGCGTGGAAGCGAAAGTGCATTCCCGAGAAGCCGTCGCCGCTGAAATTGGACGAGAAGCCGGTGAAATTGCCCGGCCGATTGACGACGGCGTTGAGTTTGGTCGTCATGCCCGGCATCGCATAGATCATCCCCGCCAGATTGGGCACGTAGAAGGCGTTCATCACGTTTTCCGCGGTCAGCTCGAATTCGATCGGCCGGTCGATCGGCGCCGCGAGTTCGTTGACCGTCGCGATGCCGTATTCGGGGTAGATGAACAGCCATTTCCAATCGAGTGCGACCACCTGTACGCGCAACGGCTTGGCACTCGCCGAGATCGCCCGCTGCGCGTCGATCCGTCCGATCGGCCGGTATGGATCGAGCAAATGCGTGCTCGTCCACGTCACCGCACCGAGCGAGATGATGATCAGCAGCGGCGCGGCCCAAATCACCAGTTCCAGCGCGGTCGAATGATGCCAGTCGGGCGTGTAGGTCGCGTCGGTGTTGGCGTGACGATAGCGCCAGGCAAACAACGCGATCAGCGCCATAACCGGTACGATGATCAGCAGCATCAGCGCGGTCGCGATCACCACGAGGTTGCCTTGCTGTGCCGCGACATCGCCCGCAGGGTTGAGCACGACCGTGCTGCACCCGGAAACAAGGGCAGGGGCCGCGAGCAGGGCAATCGACCGCAGCGCGCGACGCGATAGGGAGGGGATGATCATGCGGCGCAGATATGCCGAGCGTGGCGCGGCTCCCATTGGACACTTTGTCCAATGCCGACTGCACCGCAACCCGGCTAGATCGGCCCCAGAGCGATGTTCGCCCGGAGTATCTGAACGCCATGGAAGCCACCGCCACGCCCAGCTCGCGCGCGATCGAGGCCGACGCTGGGCGCATCAACGCCGCGCATGACGAGGTCACGTCGGGCGAGATCGCGATCGGCGTGGTGATCGGCCGGACTTCCGAATTCTTCGACTTTTTCGTGTACGCGATCGCCTCGGTGCTGGTGTTCCCCAGCGTGGTGTTCCCGTTTGTCGACCGGTTGACCGGCACGCTATATTCTTTTGCCCTATTCGCGCTGGCGTTCGTTGCGCGCCCGTTCGGATCGTTCCTGTTTCTCGCGATCGACCGCGCGTACGGACGCGGCACGAAGCTCACGATTGCGCTGTTCCTGCTCGGCGGGGCAACGGTGTCGATCGGTTTCCTGCCGGGTTATGCGACGGTCGGGGTGTGGGCGGCGATCCTCCTCGGGTTTTTCCGGGTCGCGCAGGGTGTGGCGCTGGGCGGGGCGTGGGACGGTTTGTCCTCGCTGCTCGCGCTCAACGTGCCCGAAAATCGACGCGGCTGGTATGCGATGATCCCGCAGCTCGGCGCGCCGCTCGGCTTGATGGTCGCCGCCGGGTTGTTCGCTTACTTCACGGCGACGCTCTCTGCGGTGGATTTCCTCGATTGGGGTTGGCGCTACCCGTTCTTCGTCGCCTTCGCGATCAATGTCGTGGCGCTGTTCGCGCGGCTGCGGATCGTGAGCACAAAGGCGTATCAGGATTTGTTTGAAAGCCAGGCGCTGCAACCCGCACCGGTGCTGCAGACGGTGCGCGGGCAGGGGCGCACGATCGTCATTGGCGCGTTCGCCCCGCTCGCCAGTTTCGCGCTGTTCCATATGGTGACGGTGTTCCCGCTGTCCTGGGTGTTCTTGTACACCAGCGCCGGGCCAGAGCGCTTCCTGATCATCGAACTCGCCGGGGCGGCGATCGGTGTTGCGGCGATCGTGGCGTCCGGCTATCTCGCCGATCGGATCGGGCGACGCTATCTGCTCGGCGTCGGCGCGGCGGCGATCGCGGTGTTTTCTGGCTTTGCGCCGCAATTGTTGGCGGCAGGCGAAGCGGGGGAGATCGCTTTCATGGTGCTCGGCTTCGCCTTGCTCGGCCTGTCGTTCGGGCAATCCTCGGGCGCGGTGGCGTCCAACTTCAGTGGCGAAGCGCGCTACACCGGTGCTGCGCTGACCTCGGATCTCGCCTGGCTGGTCGGTGCGGGCTTCGCGCCGCTGGTAGCCTTGTTCCTGTCGTCGGAATTCGGGCTCATCGCGTCGGGTGCCTATCTCCTCTCCGGTGCGCTGGCGACGCTGATCGCGCTCGGCCTCAATCGGGAATTGGCGAGCAAGGCGTAGCGCTGGGGCGTTCTGGCCGCGATCTGCGCGGCGGGCTTGCAGGGGGACTATGCCAATCCGTGGTGGGAAGGTCTTGGCCTATCCGGCCTTCAGCGCGGACAGGACAGCTGCTGGCGTAATCGGGATGTGGCGCAAGCGGGCCCCGGTCGCGGCGTAGATCGCATTGCCGATCGCCGGGCCGACGACCGTCGTGGCGGGCTCGCCCAGGCCAACCGGCACGTTGTCGCTGTCTACGAAACTGATGTCGATTTCCGGCACGTCGGCGATGCGCAGCGGGGTGTAGGTGTTGAGGTTGGTGTCCTGCACCTCGCCTGCGGCGAATTCGGTGCCCTCGTGCAGCGCCATGCTGAGCCCCCATAGCGCGGCGCCTTGAACCTGTGCGAGCGCCCCATCGGGATCGACGATCGTGCCGGCGTCCACGACGAGCGTGAGCTTCTCGACGCGGACGATGCCGGTTTTGCGATCGACATGGACTTGCGCGGCGCACGCCACCCACGTCGGCATGTCGCGTTCCTGCCCGAAGCTGGTGGCCACGCCGAGCCCGGTATCGGCGGGGAGTTTGCTGCCCCAGCCAGCCTGTGCGGCGACGCGGCGTACCACCTCGGCCTGGCGCAGTGCGCCGCCGACCGCATTGGGCGCGGAGCCGACGTTGCGGCCCTTGCCCGTCAGCAGCTTCAGCCGGAACGCGACCGGATCGGTCTTGGTGTGGTGCGCCGCTTCATCGATGAAGCTTTCGAGCGCCCAGTTGGTCCAGCCCGGTCCCACCGAGCGGAGCCAGCCCGGGCGGAAGGTCGCGTTGGCGAGATCGTTGGCGATCGCGCGGACCTTCTGGTGGCCGACATCGTACCAATGGTCCGCACCCGCAATCGCGAACGGATCATACTGTCCGCCCTTCTTGGTCTTGGCCAGCAGCGTCGGCCCGGCGATCACCTGGGTCGGCCAGCCGGCGCAGGCGTGATGTTCCATCGCCTGGATCTGGCCGCTGCCGTCGAACTGCATCCGCAGCCGCTGCACCGACGGCGAGCGCACCGAATCGAAGCGCACATCGTCCTCGCGCGTCAGGACCATCTTGACCGGACGACCGAGCGCCTTGGCCGCGAGCGCGGCGGGGACGATATAGTCGCCGTTCAACCGCCGCCCGAAGCCGCCGCCGAGCAGATAGCTGCGCAGCACGATCTTGGTCTCGGGTACGCCGAGCGCTTTGGCGAGCGTCGGCAGGATCAGGCTCTGCCATTGGTTGCCGGTGTGAATCTCGAACACGCCGTCCTTCTCGAACGCCAGCGCGTTGACCGGCTCGAGCTGGAAATGCAGCACGGTGGCGGTGGTGTAGATTTGCTCGATCGTGCTCGCAGCGGCCGCAGTGAATGCGGGCGTGCTGTCGTCGTCGGCAATGTCGAGCTGGACACCGCCATCGGCCTTGGCGACCAGCGCACGGGCATGGTCCTGCAGCGTCTGCTCGCTCATGTCCGCGCCGGGGCCAGCGCTCCATGTGACATTGAGCAGGTCGGTCGCCTTGAGCGCGGCATAATAGGATGTGGCGATCACCATCACCCAGCCGGGGACGGTCTCCGACGGATCGTCGAGCACCAGATAGCGCAGATAGCCTTTGACCATATTCGCCGCTGCATCATCGACCGAGACCACCTTCGATCCGTTGCGCGTCGGCGGCAGCTTGGGGCGGGAATAGACCATGTTCGGCAGCTTGGCGTCGATGCCGTAGGTCGCGGTGCCATTGGTCTTGGCGTCGATGTCGAGGCTGTGGGTTTCACGGCCGATCAGGCGGCGGTCCTTGACTGGCTTGATCGGCAGCGCCTTCAACTCGTCGGGCGTGAACTGGCGGGCGACGGTGCCGCTCTTGGCGATGTCGCCATAAGAGATGGAGCGGCCACCGGCATGGACTGCGCCGCCCTTTGCCGTGCAGTTGGCGGGCGTTGTCCCCAGCAATTTGGCGCCAGCTTCGATCAGCGCGATCCGGCCTGCGGCACCGGCCTGGCTGAACACCGGGAAGGTTTGCCACACCGACCAGCTGCCGCCGGTGACCATCAGCCCCCATTTCGGATCGCTGTCGACATGGACGATGCGGACCTTGTCCCAATCCGCCTCGAGCTCGTCGGCGAGGATGCGGGCGAGCGCGGTGCCGACATGCTGGCCCATTTCGGCGCGGATGATGTTGACGGTGACGATGCCCGCCGCGTCGATGCCGAACCAGATCGTCGGTTCGAACTGCGGCGCGGTGGCGGGGGCGGGGACGCTGCCGGGCACCGCCGGATCGATCGAAGCGAGCAATTGCGAAAAGCCGAAGGCAACGCCCGCGGCACCGCTCGCGACCAGGAAGCCACGGCGGCTGAACGGCGTCGCGGCGTCGGTGCGGGTGGGGAGGCGGCTCATGCCCCAGGCTCCTGCTTGACGGGTCCCATTGCGGCGGCGGCTTGCTTGATCGCCGCGCGGATGCGGACATAGGTCATGCAGCGGCACAGATTGCCGGTCATCACCGTGTCGATCTCGTCGTCGCTGGGGGCGGGGAAATCCTGCAGCATTGCGGCCGCCTGCATGATCTGGCCCGACTGGCAGTAGCCGCATTGCGGTACCTGCAACGCGCGCCACGCCTGTTGCAGCGGATGATTGGAGGCCGGGTCGAGCCCTTCGATCGTGGTGACGGCGGCACCCTCAACCGAGGCGAGCGGGGTGATGCACGACCGCGTCGCGCGTCCGCCGACATGGACGGTGCACGCGCCGCACATGCCGATGCCGCAGCCGAATTTGGTGCCGGTCAGCCCGATATGATCGCGGATCACCCACAAGAGCGGGGTGTCGTCGTCCACGTCGGTGGTGACCGTGCGGCCATTGATGGTGAAACTGGTCATTGGCCCTGGCCCTGCGCGCGGATGGTGGCGACTTTGCTTTCGAGATCGGCCCAGGCCGGTTTGCTGGTCCGCGTCGCCCGAAGATAGGCGCAGACGCGCGCGACATCGGCATTGGTGAAGCCGTGCGCGAAGCCCGGCATCACCACGCCCGGCGCGCCGTCCTGCGCGCTCACCCCATAAAGGATGACGCGGATCAGGTTGGTCGGGTCATCCAGGTTGACCGCGCTGTTGAGCGCGAGATCGGGCCGCAGCGGGTTCAGTTGCCGTCCGTTATAGTGGCAGGAGGCGCAGGCGCTGGCATAGAGCCGGGCGGCGGGATCGTAGCTCAATCCGGTGCCGATCTTGTCCGCCACCAGCGCCTTGGCGATCGCGGCATCATCCGTGGCCCCTGCAGTGTCCGACCCGTTGCGGCTGGCGAAATAGGTGGCGATCGCGGCGATATCGGCGGCGGGCAGATGCGACAGCCCGCGCGGCACTGCGCCCATCGGTCCGGCGGCGGTGCCGTGATAGCGGCTGATGCCGGTGCCGAGATACGCCAGCAGCTCGGCTTGCGTCCACGGCACGGGGGAGGGGTTGGTCTTGTCGAGCGGCGGGGCGATCCACCCGTCGATCGGTGCGCCGGCATAAGGGCGATCCTTGATCTCGGCGCCGAGCATACCGCGCGGGGTGTGGCACGCTGCGCAATGGCTGACCCCCTCGGCGAGATAGGCGCCGCGATTCCACGCGGCGCTCTGTGCGGGTTCGGCGCGGAAGCGGCCGGGGGTAAAGAACAGGAGTTTCCATCCCGCCTGTAACGCGCGGATGTTGAGCGGGAAGGGGACGGTGTTGTCGCTGGCGTCCTGACGCACCGGCGCGCGGGTCATGAGATAGGCGTATAGTGCTGCCACATCTCCATCGGTCAGCTTGGTGAAATGGTCGTAGGGAAACGCCGGGAACAGGTGTGCGCCATTGCGCGAGACGCCCTCGTGCATCGCCCGCCGGAACGCAGGCTCGGACCATGTGCCGATCCCGGTCTCCGGGTCGGGGGTGATGTTGGTCGAATAGATCGTGCCGAACTGCGTCGCCATCGCATAGCCGCCAGCCAGGGGCTTGCCGCCCTTGGCGGTATGGCACGATGCGCAATAGCCGGCGCTGGCGAGCACTTCGCCGCGCGCGACCAGCGCCGGTGCGAAGCTGCCGGGTGCGGGCGGGGCGACCTCGGCGATTGCCGGGCGCCACGCGAACACGCCGAACGCGATCATTCCCAGGACGATGACGCCGACGACGCCGAGGAGGACGCGCTTCAGCATGGTGTAGAAGAGCTCATGCGCGGTCTTTCGATCGGATTACCGGTAACCGGGTCATCGGCTTCTAAACGGGCCCCGTCTAGTGGCCGGTTGGATTCTTCGCGCTGTTGGCACCATCTCTCAATCCGGCGAGGCTAGGCGTCCCGTCCTGCATGGGCCAAACCGTCTGGCAGTCGAAGGGTGGCAATGGTTCCGCCATCGGGGGCCTCATTCAACATAAAGTCGCCGCCATGCCGTGCCGCAAAATCGCTGACGATGCTGAGACCGAGACCGGCGCCACCCGTGTCGCGATTGCGTGAACTGTCGCCGCGTTCGAAGGGGCGAAGGAGCCGTTCTCGATCGGTGGCGGGGATGCCGGGGCCGCTGTCGGCAACCGAGACGAAAACCTGCCCTTCGGTGCGGTGAAGCGCAATGCTGCCGCCACCGGCATAGGTGATGGCGTTGCGGAGCAAATTTTCGATCGTGCGCCGGAAGGCGAGCATTGGTACCGCAACGCAGGCATCGTCTCCGGGCAAGAGACGGATCGGCGCACCCTCCTCCTTCATCTCCTCGACAATCGAAGCGAGCAGCGGCCGCGCATCGAGTATCTCCACGGGTGCGGCAGCGTCACGCGCGTAGCCAAGGACTTCGCCGATCATGCCCTGCATTCGTTCCACGTCGGCCACCATGCGGCTGCGCTGGGGCTCTGGTGCGGCTTCAATCCGCAGCCTCAGTCCCGTCAGCGGTGTCCTTAGATCATGCGCGATCGCGGTGAGAATGCGCGCGCGCTCGGCCGCTTCGATCGCAACCCGATTGCGCATGGCGGCGATCGCGGCGGCCGCTTCGCGCAACTCGCGCGGTCCATCCGTCGGCACGAGATCGGTTTGATGGTCGAGCGCCCCGGCAAGCGCGCGGAACGGACGCGTCAAGCGCCGCGCGAAAATCCACGCGATCGGGGCGATCAGCAACAGGCTGACCGCCAGCGCGATCAGAATGCTACGCTGCCATCCGGCAAGAAAGGGTTGGGCCGGCGCAACGCTCAGCCAGCGGCCGTCCGCCTGGCGCACGCTGGCGGTAAAGGCCGGAAGCGGCAGGGCGAGCAGCGGATTGCGCAGCACGCGCGGCATTGCGTTGGGTGTGACAAGTTCGAAGGTGTTATTCTTGCTTTGCAGCAGAACGAATGACGGCGGCAGCTTGGTGTTGTTGGTCCGGATCACCGTCGTCCGCGACAAACGACGGGTGGTGCCCGTGATCGACGAGCGATTGTCCAGCCAGGACACCTGCACATCCCGCAACGGTGTGTTCAGCTCAGCGGCGATCAGCGTTTCCAGCATCGACACGCGCTCGCCCTTGGGCCTGGTCGGCAGCAGGCGCCGTTCGAAACCCGGCACCGGCCTTTGCAGCGCGCCGATGACCTCTGCGGCGCTGGTCCGCGGCACGGGGGGCTGTGGTGCAAGGATCACGATCGCGGCAGTTGTCGCCACGCTCAATGTCGCAACGGCAATGCCGAAGCCGCCAATATAGACGAGCGCGCTGGGCGGCCGCTTCATGCCGGACGCACCGATGGCAGGAACCGGTATCCGACACCGCGCACCGTTTCAATGAGTGGCACGGGATCCGCCTCGGCGAGCTTGCGGCGCAGGCGGCTGATGGCGATGTCGATCGCGCGGTCATAGCTCGCAGCATCCAGCCCGCGCGCCAGATCGAGCAGCATATCCCGCGTCAGAATCCGCCCCGGGCGGCTGACAAAGGCGGCAAGCAGCGCATGTTCTCCCTCCGTGAGGACCAGGATCCGCCCCGACGGATCGCGCAGGCGCCGGTCTTCGCCATCCAGCCGCCAACCGGCGAACGTCACACCAGCGCCCTCGCGCGCCGGGTCTGGCCGATCCGCGACAGGGCGGCGCAGCAAGGCGCGGATCCGCGCCAGCAATTCGCGCGGCTCGAACGGCTTGGTCAGATAGTCCCAGGCCCCTACCTCAAGCCCGACGATCCGGTCGGTCACGTCATCAAGTGCGCTTAGCATCAGGATCGGCGTCCCCGCCGGTGCCAGGCGCCGGCACAGCGACAAGCCGTCCTCACCTGGCATCATCACATCGAGCACGATCAGATCGGCTGGCGCGGCTGCGAGCGCGCGTTCACAGCTCGCGGCATTGCTGGCGGTGCGAACCGCATAGCCTTGCGCGCCCAGAAATTCGGCCAGCGCATCGCGGATGCTGGCATCATCGTCCACGACGAGGACCGTAGTGATGGCGACGAACTCAGGCTCCATGACGATTCTTCTTAACGGCTGAATGTAGCATTTGCGTATCAGCGGCTGCTACGCACGCGTCATCACCGCGCTACCCGACCCTGCTTTTACATCCCTCAGATGACCAATCTGGGAGAACAGGCATGAATGCAAGGTTGCGGCTTCTGGCGGGCCTGACGGGATCGGTGGTGCCCCTCGCGCTGCACGCTCAACAGGCGCAGCCGCCTCAAGTGGGTGCAGATGCACCTAGCGCCTCACCGCAAGACGCGCCTTCCGCCGCGCAGGGGGCGCCCAAGCCGCCGCAATTCCGCAGCGCTGACGGTAAGCCGCTGCCGCCCGAAATCCTGCGTATGCTACAGGAGCGCTTCAAGGATGGGGCGCCCCCTGCGGGCACCGTGATGCGGTTTTCCGCCGAGAAGGACGCCACGCCCTCCGCCGCGACCGCCGCCCCCACTTCTGGTGATCAGGCACCGGCCAGCAATGCCCCCGTGCCGACCGGTCCGAACGCGCCGAGCAAAAAGCCGGAATTCCGCAGCGCGGATGGCAAGCCGCTGCCGCCCGAAATCCTCCGCAAGCTGGAAGAACAGTTCAAGGACGGGCCGCCGACGGGGGCAGCAGCGGATGCCAGTACCGACGACATCGTGGTCGCGGCCGAACGACCGCGCGGATCGGTGATCGCCAACATCCCGCCCGAACGCAGCTTTGGCCAGCTCGATATCCGGGCGTTCGGCGCAGACAATATCGGCGCGTTGCTGGAGGCAGTCAGTGCCCAGACCTCCAGCAATCGTGGGCGCGGCGACAGCCCGCCAGTCACGCTGTTGAACGGTCGGCGCATATCGGACTTTTCCGAAATTGCGCGCATCCCCTCGGAGGCGATCGAAAGAATGGAAATCTTCCCCGAGGAACTCGCGCTGAAATACGGCTATCGCCCCGATCAGAAGGTGGTGAACATCGTTACCTTTCAACGGTATCGATCGAAGATCGGGCAGATCGCCTTTCTCACTCCAGGTGAAGGCGGGCGGGCAAGCGGTGTTGCCAATGCCGATTTGCTGACCATCAATGGCGATACGCGCCTGAGTCTGGGGGGGACCTATAGCCGGTCCGATGCGCTGCTGGAGAGCGAGCGCGAGGTACGTCAGGTTGCCGATGTCGCCGGGCTGGGCCAGTTCCGCACTTTGCTGCCGGAGACCGAGCAGTTCGGCTTCAACGGCGTCATCAGTGGTCCTGTGCTGAGCGAGGTTTCGGCGTCGCTCAACGGCCGGGTCGACGTCAACCACAGCGAAAGCCTGCTCGGGCTGGGCATCAACGGACCGTTGCGTCGGAACAGCGATCGCACGGTCGGGCATCTCGGTAGCACGGTCAACGGCCGCATCGGGCGCTGGCAGTGGACCGCCACCGCCACGTACGATCACACCGCATCCACCGTGCTGACGGACGCCGCCGACGGGAGCGATCGCCGCGCGCTGGCCCAATCGACCGACCGGCTGGCCAAGGCGGATTTCCTGTTTTCCGGCCCCGTCGTGTCGCTTCCGGGCGGTCCGCTGTCGACAAGCGTTCGGCTTGGTGCTGATTTCCGCGATTTCGACAGCCGTGCGTCATTTGGCACCAGCATCGGCCGCGCCGATCTGTCGCGTCGGCGCGGCGCGGCGCAGATCGACGTCGATCTGCCGATCCTGAGCCGGAGGGACGGAAAGGGTTCGCCGCTCGGCAACCTCTCCGTCAATGCCAATGGCGCGGTCGAGCGGCTGTCGGACGCGGGGACGCTCACCAGCTATGGCTATGGCCTGACATGGTCACCAATCCCGGCGGTGAACATCGTCGCTTCCGCCACGCACGAGGAAGGCGCACCGACGCTGGAGCAGCTCGGCGGGCCGACACTGGTGACGCCCAATGTCCGGACCTTCGATTTTCTCCGGCGCGAGGTGGTCGATATCGCGCGTATCACGGGCGGCAATCCCGATTTACCCAACGATAACCGCCATCTCGTGCGGCTTGGGCTCAATATCCATCCGTTGCGCAAAACCGATCTGTCGCTCAGCTTCGACTATATCAGTACCAGGATCGACAATCCGACCGCTGCCTTCCCGATCCTGACGTCGCAGATCGAGGCCGCCTTTCCCGGACGCTTTGCGCGCAACGCGCAGGGCAGGCTCGAGGGGATCGACGGCCGCGCGATCAGCTTCGCACAATCGAACCAGGAGCAGATCCGCTGGGGCATCACTTTCACGCGGCCGCTTGGCGCGGTACCCGAACTCCTGCGGAGTGCGCGCGTCAAAGTCTATAACAGCGAAGCGGATGCTCGCCGTGCCAATCCGAATGCGGTCTTTTCGCGAAGTGACCCGACCAGCGCCTTGGCACGCGGGGCCGCCAATCTGACGAGCCGATTGTTTTTGAGCCTGTACCACAATTGGTATCTGGAGGATTCGATCGCGTTGCGGAACGGACTGCCAAGGCTCGATTTGTTGAAGGGCGGGGCAGTCGATTTTCTGGGTGGCCGACGGCGTCACGAGATCGAGCTCCAGGCCGGTGCCTTCAAGCGAGGGTTGGGTGCCCGGCTCACCACCACCTGGCGGAGTGGCATGCACATCAGAGGCGTTGGCGGGCCGGACGGCGTGCTGGACTTCAACGATTATGCGGTGGTGAACCTGAACCTCTTCGCCAATCTGGCCGAACGGTACGGCAAGGGGCGGGCGCCGGGCTGGCTGAAGGGTATGCGCGTCACGCTGGGGGTAACCAACCTCTTCAACACCCGCCCGCAGGTTCGCGATTCGGCAGGGCAGACGCCGCTGAGCTACCAGCCCGCCTATCTCGACCCGATCGGGCGGATGCTGACGTTCAACCTGCGAAAGGTGTTTTGATGCTCTGGCTGACTCGTTCCCGCATGACCGGGTTTTCCCGAGAAATCACGCTCGCGTTGACGTTCAAATCGGCTCTCGCTGCAACGCAATGCGCCGCGCACCGCCGGCGCGTGCGATCGCGGCCTGAACGTCGGCTCGCTGCTTGAACGCGGGTATATGACTGTGGATCGGATCGGGTGGCAGCATACCCGCTGGCGGGTCATAATCGCTCAACTGGAGGAGCGCTGCCGCGCGCTGCTCAGGATCGTTGAGCCGCTGAATGAATTCCGCAGCGGCGCCATCTAAATCCCCTGCGCAGAGCAGCGCGTCACCCAGTGCCCCAATATTGTCACCTCGATGCGCCTTGATGAAGGCGATCGCCACATTGGCGTCGACGGTCTTGCCGAGCTGGGTAGCCGCGCAAGCCTGCACCGAACGCATTTCCATCAGCCCATAGGGGCTTACAGCGCGGCCTGGCACGTCGAACATCGCGAGCGTCGAAAGAGCGTCGACAGAGCGACCAGCACGGAGTTGAGCCCAAGCAAGATTGATCGTCTGGCTAACATTCAGGCCACCGTTTTCTGCGGTTGACGTACCCTGAACGAACGCCGTGGCAGCTGCGTCGAAATGGCCGAGCGCTTGTTCTGTCCGCCCAACGCCGTCCCACCACCAATTGAGCTGCTCATCGAGATCGGCGTAAGTCTTCGCCTTCGGGCCGAGCGGGGCAGCCGCCTGCAGGGTAACGAGCGCCGCATCGGCACGGCCCAACTGGCGCTCGCGCGCGGCGATCTCGATCACCACTCCGAGCGACTCAGGATGCAAAACCGCCGCCGTTCGCAAGGTCGCGAGAAAGCGCTCGACCGCTGCGCGCGGCTCAAAATCGGCGCCAAGTGCCTGGCGAAAGCGCGGATCTACGCTCAGCAGCAATAGTATAGACGAATTTTCGATTTGCCGGATCTGCGCGAGCGCAGCATCCCTTTCACCGGCCTCGTAGAGCAAGCCGGCATAGTCGCGACGGAACGGATCGATCACCGGTACCGCAGACTGAGGGCTATAAGAGGGCGTGGTCAATATCTCAAGCAACCGTCGCCGTGCTGAGACGTCGCCGTTGTCGCGGAGCTGGTGGTTAAGCGCGAACATCCACTGGGCCGGTGCCGAATTGAGCGCGCCGCCACGGCCCTGCGTCATCGCGACGACCGTGGTGAGCGCGGCTTGCGGCTTCTTTCCATCGAGTTCCAGCGCCAATCGGGTCCGCCAAGCCCAGTCGCTGGCCTCGTCGAGCCGTGTTGCGTCGATCACGAACTGATAGGCGAGGTCCGTCTGTTCGGTCATGAGCGCGCAAGTCACGCCAGCTTCAAGTACCGCCGCCCGTACTTTCGGCGGCAATCTCTCCGATGCCGGCGCGGCAATCCCGGCTTTGATCAAGCGCAGTGCCGTCGAATAGTCCTTGGCCGTGATCGCGCTTGAAGCTCTTTCCGCCCAAGCCGGTAGCTCGGCGTCGCGCGCGACTTGTGCGGGGTTGGCAGCCGCTGTGACGGCCGGTGCGCTCGCCACCGAAAGCAGAAGCCATGCGGCGAAGTGTTTGGCAGTCAGCATCGGAGCCCCCAGCGGTGTTCCAAATGGTTCGAAAACACGCGCACGAACAAGGGAAGCCCAGTCGATCATCGCGGTCAAGTGCATGACTCAATCTCAAAGGGATTGAGTTTGATTTGAACTGGACCAGGGACATTTATCTTGCTGGTCCCGGAATTTGCATGGGGCTTGGCTAGCTAGCTGGCGCATTTTCGCAGCTATTAACTACTCCCTGAACCGGATCGTTCGATTAACAGGAATAAGGGACTGCGGCCGCGAACGCGATGCGGTGCGAGGGGGGCTGGTAAAGGGTCTTCGACCACGCATGGCCGTGCCTGAACGACGCTGGCAAGACCAGGCGTCGACATTGGGATTGATGAACATCCGGTCCCGTCTGAAGCGTTCGTCCAGCCAGCGACCGTGTATCCATTCTCCTGGACCTGGCCGCAGCGGCGCGTACAGTGTGGGGATGCCCGCGATGTTACACGCTGCCTCGGCTTTCCTGCGGACACGCTCGCTGGCAGCACGCTTGAAGACCCCCGACGATGTTCGTCGGTGGCAGGCAAGGAGACTCGATGCCTGGCTGACAACCGCGCTGCCTCGGGTCGGCGCGTTCGCCGGGACCGGAATTGCGCGCCTCGACCAAGTGCCCACGATGGACAAGGCGACGCTGATCGCGGCCTTCGCCGACTATAACCGTCCGATGATCTCGACCGAGGAGGTGCGCGCGGTGATAGATGACGGCGCGGATCGCGTGCGGGGATATCCGGTCGGGCAAAGCACGGGTACCAGCGGCAACCGCGGATATTTCGTGATCAGCGATGCCGAGCGATTCGTCTGGTTGGGGACGATCCTCGCCAAGACGCTGCCAGATGTGTTGCGGCACCGGCACCGCGTGGCGCTCGCGCTACCGGGTTTCTCGACGCTGTATCGCTCGGCTGAGCATGGGCGGCGGATCGCGCTGCGCTTCTTCGACCTCGGGCTCGGCGTCGATGCCTGGGCAGACGAACTGGTTGCCTTCGCCCCCGATACGATCGTCGCCCCGCCCAAGGTCTTGCGTCGGCTCGCCGAAAGCGGGCGGCTGACCGCTACGAATATCTTCAGTGGCGCCGAAGTGCTCGATCCGCTCGACCGCGCGGTTATCG
>JAIXZV010000346.1 GCA_027489365.1 Sphingomonadales bacterium | reverse complement strand
CGGTGACTTCCTGGCCGCGGGTCAGGCCCTCGGTCGAGTCCATCGCGATCGTGCGGACGGTGTTCTCGCCGAGATGCTGCGCGACTTCGAGCACGAGGCGGTTGCCGTTGTTCGAGGTTTCGAGCGCGTTGAGAATGGCGGGCAGGCGGTCCTGTTCGAAGGTCACGTCGACGACGGCGCCGATGACCTGGCTGATGCGGCCGACGCTGTTGGTCGTCGCGATCGGTGCCGTCACTTCGGGAGCGGCTGCTTTGGGCGCGCGCGGCTTGCGGGCGGGCTTGTCTGCGGTGGGGGCTGCGGTGGCCATCTGTTACTTCCTTGTCGCTTTGTCTTTGGCGGCTTGTACGGGGGCGGCTGGTGCGGGAACGGTTTGATCTTGCGGTGTCGTCGGGTTCTTCGCGCCGGGGCGGATGATCGTGATCATCGAACTCCGATTGCGCGGGTGTTTGGGGTCGGCGACCGGACCCGGATCGAACACGATCCGCGCGCCGGGGAGGGTGACATCGACCGGTTGCAACGACTTGATTCCGGCCTTGATCGGGTCGGTCGGTTGTACGTCGAAGCGGCCGAGGAAACCCGACAGAACGCGCAGCGGCGTCTTGTCGGCGTCGCTGGCGGACTTGCTGTCGCGCCCGTCATCGCCGGTAGCGGTGAAGGTGAAGACGTAGCGATCGATCAGATCGGCCTTGGTGCCCGAAGCTTCCAGCGTGCTGCGCGTCTTGATCGGCGAGCGCGGGAGCTGGATCACCTGTTCGTCGCTCTTGGCGGAGAAGGTACCGGGCGCGCCAGCGGTCAGCGTGCCGATCGTGTAGCCCATTTCCTTGGCGGCGCGGACGCGGAGCTCGGCGTCGCTGAACACCGTACCCCAGCGGCGCGCCATCTCCTTGGCCGGATCGAGCAATTCGTTCGACATCGCGTTGGCGGCATCGACCGAATTGGACACAGGCGCGCCGCCGCACGCGGCAAGCGCCACGCACAGGATCATCGGCAAGGCGCGCGCGATCTTCACTTACTTGAGTGCCTCGGCACCCGAGATGATCTCGACCAGCTCGGTCGTGATCGCGGCCTGGCGGCTGCGGTTGTACTGGATCGTCAGGCGGTTGATCATGTCGCCCGCATTGCGCGTGGCATTGTCCATCGCGGTCATGCGGCTGCCCTGCTCTGACGCGGCGTTTTCGAGCAAGGCGCGGAACACCTGGATCGCGACGTTGCGCGGCAGCAGCTCGGCGAGGATCGTTTCCTCATCGGGCTCATATTCCACTGCGGCACCACCGTCCGAAACCGGTGCGGCGTTGGCGTCGATCGCGACGGGAATGATCTGCTTGCCGACCGGCTCCTGCACCAGCGCCGACTGGAACTTGGCGTAGAACAGGTGGGCCACGTCGAACTCGCCTGCTTCGAACCGGGCGATGACATCATCGGCGATCGTGCGCGCATCGGCGAACGATACCGTCTTGATGTGGCTCATCTCGTGATCGGCGGCGATCTGGTTCGGGAAGAAGCGCTTGATCACGCGACCCTTCTTGCCGGCGACGTAGAACTTCACGGTCTTGCCGGCCGCTTCCAGCTCCTCGGCCTTGCGGCGCGCGGCGCGGACGATGTTCGAGTTGAACGCACCCGCCAAGCCACGCTCGGAGGTCGCGATGATGATCAGGTGCGTCTGGTCCTTGCCGGTGCCGGCGAGCAGCTTGGGGCTCGATTCGCTGACCGAAACCTTCGACGCGAGGCTCGCCATCACGGCTTCGAGCCGCTCGGCATAGGGACGCCCGGCAACCGCCGCCTCCTGCGCACGGCGCAGCTTCGCGGCGGCGACCATCTTCATCGCCTTGGTGATCTTCTGCGTCGACTTCACCGAGCCGATGCGGATCTTGAGGGCCTTGAGTGATGCCATCGTTTTCCCAATCTCGTCATGCCAGCGCAGGCTGGCATCTCTCCGGTACCGGGAGACCCCAGCCTTCGCTGGGGTGACGGTTGATCCTTAGTTACGCAAACGTCTTCGAAAACGCAGCCAGTGCGGCCTTGAGCGCTTCGGTCGTCTCCTTCGACAGGTCGCGCTTTTCGCGAATGTCGGTGAGGAGATCGGCATGATCGGCACGCATCGCGGTCAGCATCGCTTGCTCGTAGCGCACGACGGCGTTGACCGGTACGGTGTCGAGGAAGCCTTGCGTGCCTGCGAAGATCGACACGGTCTGCTCTTCGAACGGCATCGGCGCGAACTGCGCTTGCTTGAGCAGCTCGGTCAGGCGTGCGCCGCGGTTGAGCAGCTTCTGCGTCGACGCGTCGAGGTCCGAGCCGAACTGCGCGAACGCGGCCATTTCGCGATACTGGGCGAGCTCGAGCTTGATCGAGCCCGACACCTTCTTCATCGCCTTGGTTTGTGCGGCCGAGCCGACGCGGCTGACCGACAGGCCGACGTTGATCGCCGGGCGGACGCCCGCGAAGAACAGGTCGGTTTCGAGGAAGATCTGGCCGTCGGTGATCGAGATCACGTTGGTCGGGATGTAGGCCGACACGTCGCCGGCCTGCGTTTCGATGATCGGCAGTGCGGTGAGCGAACCGCCCCCGTTGGCGTCGTTCATCTTCGCTGCACGCTCGAGGAGACGCGAGTGGAGATAGAAGACGTCGCCGGGATAGGCTTCGCGGCCCGGCGGGCGGCGCAGCAGCAGCGACATCTGGCGGTAGGCAACGGCCTGCTTGGACAGGTCGTCATAGACGAGCAGGGCGTCCTGGCCGCGGTCGCGGAAGTACTCGCCCATGACGCAGCCCGTGAACGGGGCCAGGAACTGAAGCGGGGCCGGATCCGACGCGGT
>JAIXZV010000321.1 GCA_027489365.1 Sphingomonadales bacterium | reverse complement strand
CTCCTCCGCGCACGTGCTGTGCGTGGGAGCAGGAAACTATGCCGATCCGATTACCCCAAAACCCGCAGATACCTCGGCCCTTCCACGGCCACGCGGCATAGTATGCCGCTCGGCATAAACGCCATTATGCCGCGCGCGGCATAAGGGGCTATAGAAACTGCACACGAGAAGGACGCAGTGGAAATAGCGTTCGGTCGCCTGATGAAGCTGAAAGGCCGCATTACTGCGGCGGCCTTGCCGCAAATTGAATTCGAAGTTGTCGAAGAATTCGGCCGCGCTCGGCAGCCACTCCTCAAAATACTCGCGCGCCATCGCGAGCGCCTGGTCCGGCGTCTTGGGCTGCGGCTCGGGCAGATCGGTCGCGTCGCTCTGGTAAAGCGCGATCCCATCGCGCGCGATGTCGATGAAGAAATAGCGCCCTTCCGACAGCCCGGCATTCACCTCCTGCAGTGTATGCACGATGAAATTGACCGGCGTGCGCAAGGCTTTCGTGATCGCCAGCTCGCGATTCAACCGATCCTCGGCGGTTGCCCAGAACTCGACGCGGTCGGTGAGCTTCTGGTGATTGACGATAACGAGCAAATCAAAATCGGACTGGTAACCCTTGGCGGTGTGCGGCTCATCGACCCAGCCGCCGCGCGCATACGAACCGTACAAAATGACCTTGAGAATGCGCGCCTGCTTCTTCCAGTCGGAGGTCGCGACCGCGGTCGCGTCGCCAAATTCCTCGAACAGGATCTGCACGACGCGCTCGAGCTCGCGCTGCTTGGCAGGGGGCAGGTGATCAAGCTCGGTGCGCATCGCCGATCATCCTAGAGTCCGCAGACAATTTTGCCAGTGGCCGGTGTCCGGGGCTGGTCCCCGGACACCGGCCGACTTTTGCGCGGCGCGATCATAGCCAGCGCTCCCACCAGCGCAGCCGCTCGCCGGTCATCTGGCGGTGAACCTTGTAGATCGCGCGCGCGACTTGCCGTTCGACCTGGCGCGGCGTGAGGCCGAGCCTCGCGCCGATCTCGTCATAGCCAAGATCATCAAGCCGAATCGCGAGAAAGATAAGCCGCTGGCGGCGCGGCAAGCGCGCAAGCGCTTTCTCGAGCCGACGCAGCAACTCGGCGTCGGCACGCTCCTCCCGCGCGCCAGGACCCGGCGGCGGGGTCATCGCCCCGACTCCGTATCGTTGCTTTGTGCGGCTGGCCGATATGCGAGAAGATAATCGGCCGCCTTGCTGGCAGCACTCGCCGCCCGGAAGATCGCGCGGCTGTCGTCGCGCAGCACGGAAAGCCAGCACGCCAGATAGTCGGCATGCCGCACCGTCGGCTCAATGCCGAGTTCGGCACAGACAAATGCACTGCACATCTCGGCGACCAGCTCCTCGCGGGCATACGCCTCGCCCTTCGGATCGCCGCCCCCGAGCCGGTCGAGCCGCGACGCATGCCCGGTCCAATGGCCAAGCTCGTGCAGCGCGGTGCGATAGAAGTTGATCTGATCGTAGAACGCCTGCTGCGGCGGCAACTGGATGCGATCGAGCGCGGGCATGTAATAGGCCTCGCCGCCGCCGATGCTGATCCGCGCCCCGCTCGCCACCATCAACGCCTCGGCTGCCGGGACCAACTCGCGTTCGCCAAGCGGCGCCGCGATGCCCGCGACATCCACCGGCAAACCCTCGCACTGGTCGACATTGAAGACCGTGAAGCGCTTCAAAAACGCGATCTGCCGCGCCTCGCCATCGCCAGCGCGCTCGCCCTCCCTACCCTTCGGCGTGAAGCGATCCGCATAGCAGACGGTCGTCCCGGTTTCACCTTTCCGGACATTGCCCCCCAATTTCTGCGCCTGCCGGTAGGTGAGCCACCCTTGCGACGCGAACCCACGCTCGAACAACCGCGCCCACAGGATCAGGACATTGATGCCCGAGTAGCGCCGCCCCGTCCCGGCATTGCGCGGCATGCCCACACCGACCTTCGCGCCGGCCCAAGGCTGCACCCACGGCACCCGCCCCGCCTCCAGCTCGGCGATGATCCGGTCGGTGACCTCGCCGTAAAGCGTGGCGGTCTGATGCTGCGATGCCTTGTCCTTCTCCATGTCCTCACTCCCTTCAACATCGCAACCGGCGCCGGAATGGCGGGGTGAGCGGCAGGAGCGGACCGGCAGTCCCGCGCAAGCGGCGGGCCGCACCCGCAGGGCCGAAATGAAATGAAGGACCTGACCGCAGGTCAGGTTGCGGCCCGTCGCGGCGGGACTAGAGGGCGGCGACGCTCACCCCGCCAGACCGTGTGCCGGAGGCACATGCCAACGCGCGAAAGCGCGCTGTCCGCATGCCGTGCGCAGCACGGCCACCCGCGTCATGTGGTCGTCACGGCCAAAGCCGACGAGGCGCCGCAGGCGGCTCGGTGCCGCAAGCGGCATAGGGCACGACGGCGCCAAAGCGCCGGGACGCCACCCTGTCACTCACCGCACAAAGTTTATTTTTCGCAGCGCCGGCGCCGTTCGGCGCTCGACGGCGAAAGGCGGCGGCGTTCGGCGAAACAACGCAAATCCGGCGCTCTTGCGCCGCCAAAATCCCTGTCTCACATCTCCTCGTGGGGAGCCAATGCAACGCACACGCTGACAGGAACTGCCATGTCGACCGATACGCCTGATCGCATCCTCCGGCTCGACGCGGTGCTAGATCGCACCGGCCTCAGCCGATCCACACTTTACCGAAAGATGGAACACGGCGCCTTCCCCAAACAGATCAAGATTGCCGAACGCTGCGCGGGCTGGCGCGAGTCAGCGGTCAATGCGTGGCTGCAGAACCCCATGTGCTATTTAGAGCATGGATAGCCGCCTTCGTTAGGTCTGGGCGCGCCGGGTGGGCATGTCGGACCTATCAAGTTGCGCGGGGGCGTCATGCCGTTCTTTGCAAAAAGAGCTTGAGCTTGTCCGCTCTGCGACGCGGGAACCGCCGCGTTACGATTCCTCGGACGTTCTACGATAGTGTCGGAGGTTTTATAGCATATGCCTTACGGACACGAGAGTCGTCCGAAGCCGCGCTGGCCTGCCGACATCAATGCTTAAAGCAATGCTCCCGGTGCCATGCCAAGAAATGTGGATGCGGTCGCTGCGATGCATGGTGCGGCAGCAAAGCTCGACCGCTCTTGTTAATCACACCGTACACGCTGTCGGGATCGTTGACCTGGCGCGATACCAAAATCTCCAAATCGTCCGACAGGCTGATCAGCCCGCGGTCGAACATCCAATGCGCGGTGCCTGAAAGCGCAATGCCGTTGCTAACAATGTCCGGGCCATTCGCCTCGACCGGGCGGATATGCGCGGCTTCAACCTCGGCGCGCCCGCCGCCATTAATCAGCTTGAGGCCAGTGACGGCGCAGCGCTCGTTATAGGCGCGCAGGACGATCCGGCGAAACACGCGGTCACGAATGATCCGGGAAGAGAAATAGCCGACGCGGTCACGTTCCTGCTCGAACTGGAACGGCATGCGGTCCTCGCGCACGACAGACTCGATCGAGACCTCGCCAAGGCGCGGCAGCAATGGCAGTCCTTCATCCAGGCCGAGCGCGATGATGCGGTTGAAATCGCTAACCGAGAGCGGGCGGACCGCGGACTGCGCGCGCCCGGAAATCTTACCTTCCTCGTTCAAGACGCCCAATTCAACGACGCCCTCGGGACCGCTGAACGCCACCGGATTGGCGAAATCGAGATAGCTGCCGTTTTCGATCAGCGCGATGTACATACCCGGCGTACCTAGGTCGGGGATGATTTGCTGCACCTTGGCGACGGCGAAGTAGCCGCGCGTCTCGACGACCTTGCGCGGCTCGTAATAGATGATCCAGTTGCCGACGCAGGCTTGCGCGCGACCCAGATATTGGCTGGGGAATTGATACCGCTCGGCAGGGCTGTCGTCGTAGATTGAGTCCGATCGGTGAATGAACACGCCGTGCGCCATCCCATACTGATAGCGAGAAACCGGAGGCCTGTCTCACAAGATGGACGAGCCGCCTCACTCCCAATGCTCGTAACTCGATGCACCGCGCCTCGGGTCAGTTGGACAGTGACGAATCCGACGGTGGTCCTTACAACGCTGGTGCTGACGAAAGATGGCGTCTGCTGAACCGGGAATCTGAAACGAATGAATGCGGTAGAGATCGAAGAAGCAGTTTCCGATCTGGTTGCGCAGCCATTCGATGCGGGCGAGTTTGCATTTCAATTCATTGCTGCGTTCGGCGCGAAGAAGACGACGGTTGATCGCCTTCGCAAGGGCGACAGCAACCAATCGGACGTTGGCGGCGTGCTCCAGCGCAACAACATCCACATCGCCGTCGCGCCCGCCGGTCAGGTGCACGATACGCTCGCGGCGCTTCGCGCCAGCCCTAAGACCGTGTCGCAGAAGGCGAAGTTTATCCTCGCCACCGATGGCGAAGCCATTGAGGCAGAGGATCTGGTCGGCGGCGATGTGATTGCTTGCTCCTTCGGTCACCTGCCCAATCATTTTGCGACCTTCTTACCGCTGGCGGGCATTTCCACGGTCAAGGAGATCAAGAACAACCCGGTGGACATCAAAGCGACGGGGCGGCTCAATAAGCTGTACGTCACGCTGCTCAATGATAATCCGGACTGGGCGACCGAGGAGCGGCGGCACGCGCTCAACCAGTTTATGGCGCGGCTGATCTTTTGCTATTTCGCCGAGGATACCGGTATCTTCAATGGCGAGGGGTTGTTCACCGCCACCGTCGCAAAGCTGTCCGAGGCGGGGCACGGCAGCGGCGACGCGCAATGGGGCAATACGCACGAGGTCCTGCAGCACCTGTTTCTGGCAATGGAGACCCCGGTCAAGCATGAGGGGAATTTCGACGACCGCTATCGGCGTGCCGCGGGCATCCGCCCATGGGCCGACGTCTTCCCTTATGTGAACGGCGGGCTGTTCAACGCGGCGGGCGAATGCCCCCGGTTCAGCCGCACCGCGCGCGCCTATCTGCTCAGCGCGGGCGAGCTCGACTGGAAGGAGATCAACCCGGACATTTTCGGATCGATGATCCAGGCAGTCGCCGACGATGGCGAGCGCGGCGAGCTGGGGATGCACTATACCAGCGTGCCCAACATCCTAAAGGTGCTCAACCCGCTTTTCCTCGACGACTTGCGCGAGCAGCTGGAGGCGGCGGGCGACAGCAAGCAGAAGCTGCGCAACCTACGCAAGCGGCTGGCGACCATCCGCGTCTTCGACCCGGCGTGCGGATCGGGCAATTTCCTGGTTATCGCATACAAGCACATGCGCGAGATCGAGGCAGCGATCGTCGAGCGGCTCGGCGGCGAGGCTAGCCTGAAGCTGGACGAGCGCCGCAGCGTTATCCCGCTCTCCAACTTTTACGGTATCGAGATTAAGGGCTTCGCCGCCGAGATCGCCCGCCTCGCGCTGCTGATCGCCGAGTTCCAGGCGGACTGTCTTTATCTCAGCCAGCAGGAAGCGCGCGCGATGGTCCTGCCACTGCACAAGACGGGGCAGATCGCCGTTGGTAATGCGCTGCATTTTGACTGGCTGGAGGTGTGTCCGCCGGTGCGAGCCGGAACTGGGGCGGAGCATGATCTCGGCGGGCCGACGGGGCGGCTGGCGTTAGAGGGGAACGGGCTGGACGTAGGCGCCACGGTAGAAACCTACATCTGCGGCAATCCGCCCTACTCGGGGTATAACAAGCAATCGCCCTCTCAAAAAATGGATTTGGAGGCGGTTTTCTCCCCTGTCATGCGGCGATGGGGCAATCTGGACTATGTCGCGGGATGGTTCCTAAAGGCCGCCCAATTTCTAGAAAAGTGTGGCGGGGCGGCAGCATTCGTATCTACCAACACGATCTGCCAGGGCGGACAGGTGCCAATTCTTTGGCCAGCCATTCTCGGACTTGGCCAAAAGATTGGCTTTGCACATACGTCATTTAAGTGGGCAAATCTAGCTTCTCATAACGCAGGTATTAGCGTGATTATCGTAGGGATCGTTCCCATATCGAATGGATCGGCCAGACTTTTCGAAGAACGGGACGAAGGTTTCACCGCACGAACGGTCGATAATATAAATGGCTACCTTGCTGCCGCGCGCGATATATTTGTGTATGCCTCGCTTGGGCCGATCTCTGATGTAGCAAGGATGAACTTCGGAAATCACCCTTACTATGCAGCGGATTTGATCTTCTCGCGACAGGACGCGCGTGACATCGTTGCCTGTGACGGTCGCGCAGCGGAGTTCGTCAGGCCATATTACGGCTCGACCGAAGTGATCCACGCGTCACCCCGGATGTGCATTTGGGTTCGGGAACCGGACGCATATCGAGCATCTGCAATCTCGGCGTTGCAGGAACGGTTTGAGGCCGTTCGTGCGGATCGTTCCTCAAAGCCTGGGGATACCACGGCGACTGCGCTATTGGGATCGCCATACCGGTTTCGCGATCAGGTCGAGTCCGCGAAGTATTTCATAGCGGTACCGCAGACCAGTTCCGAAAACCGCCCTTACCTACCATGCGATGTGATCGCCGCCCCTGCTGTGGTGAGCTTCAAATGCTTTGCTATCCACGATGCGCCACTGTGGAATCTTGCATTGGTCGCCTCGCGGCTCCATTGGACATGGATCGGTACCGTTTGCGCACGGATGCGCACCGATTTCTCTTACTCCAACACCCTCGGCTGGAACACCTTCCCCGTTCCAAAGCTCACCGAGCAGGACAAAGCCGACCTCACCCGCACCGCCGAGAACATCTTACTCGCGCGCGAGGCGCATTTCCCCGCGACGATTGCCGACCTTTACGAACCCGAGGCGATGCCGGACGACCTGCGCCGCGCGCATGAGGAGAATGACGGAGTGCTGGAGCGCATCTATCTAGGTCGTCGCTTCCGCAACGATACCGAGCGGCTTGAAAAGCTGTTCGACCTCTACACCAAGATGACGGCCGATGCGCCGAAAGCCAAGAAGGGCAAGCAAGCCGCATGACCGTGACCGACACGCGCGCCATTCCTGGCCTAAGCCTCCGCACCGCGCATACCGGCGCCTCGTCCAAGCCCAACGAACTTGGCATGCGCGAGATGCAGCGCGACGCCTATACTCACCGCGGCGAGCAATATCTGCTTATCAAGTCGCCGCCCGCCTCGGGCAAGTCGCGCGCGCTGATGTTCATCGCGCTCGACAAGCTCCACAATCAGGGCGTCACCCAAGCGATCGTCGTCGTGCCGGAACGTTCGATCGGCGGCAGCTTTGCCGACGAGTCGCTGACCAAACACGGCTTCTACTGGGACTGGACGGTCAAGCCGCACTGGAACCTGTGCAACGTGCCCGGCGCCGACGACGTGAAGGTTGCGAAGTCGAAGGTGAAGGCGGTCGCGGAATTCCTTGCCAGCGGCGATCCGGTACTTGTGTGCACGCACGCCACCTTTCGCTTCGCGCTTGCCGAACTGGGGATCGAAGCGTTCGATGGTCGGCTGATCGCGGTGGACGAGTTCCATCACGTCTCGGCGGATCCGGAGAACCGGCTGGGCACGTTGCTCGGCCAGCTGATCGCGCGCGACAAGGTCCATCTGATCGCCATGACGGGCAGCTATTTCCGCGGCGACGCGGTCGCGGTGCTCAGCCCCGAGGACGAGGCGAAGTTCGTGCCGGTCACCTACACCTATTACCAGCAGCTCAACGGCTATGAATATCTCAAGACGCTCGATATCGCCTACAGCTTCTACACCGGGCGCTATATCGACAAGATCGTCGACCTGCTCGACCCGGCGGTCAAGACGATTGTCCATATCCCCAGCGTCAATAGCCGCGAGAGCACCAAGGACAAGCATCGCGAGGTCGAGGAGATCATGGATCACCTCGGCACCTGGCGCGGCACAGACGAGGCAACCGGCTTCCACCTGATCGAGACCGCGGCGGGCAACACGATCAAGGTGGCCGATCTGGTGGATGACGATCCCGCCACGCGCGACCGCGTGTCCTCGGCGTTGAAAAGGCCTGAGGCACGCACCGATCGCGATCACGTCGACATCATCATTGCGCTCGGCATGGCGAAGGAAGGGTTCGACTGGATCTGGTGCGAGCACGCGCTGACTGTCGGCTATCGCTCAAGCCTGACCGAGATCATACAGATTATCGGCCGCGCCACCCGCGATGCGCCGGGCAAGACGGTGGCGCGCTTCACCAATCTGATCGCCGAACCTGCTGCCGCCGACGTCCTCGTCGCCGACGCCGTCAACGACACACTCAAGGCGATCGCCGCTAGCCTGCTGATGGAGCAGGTGCTTGCTCCGCGCTTCGAGTTCACGCCAAAGGATGTCGGGCCGAAGGAAGGCTTCGACTATGGCCCCGGCGGCTATCGCGAGGGCGCGGCCAATGTCGGTGTCAACGAGGAGCGTGGCCAGTTTCACTTCGAGTTGAAGGGGCTGATCGAGCCGACCACGCCCGAGGCTAAGCGCATCTGCCAGGAAGATCTGAACGAGGTCATTACCAGCTTCATTCAGGACAAACAGGCAATCGAGCGTGGCCTGTTCGATCCCGAGGTTGTGCCCGAAGAACTGACCGTGGTTCGGATGGGCAAGATCGTCCGTGAGCGCTATCCCGAGCTGAGCGAGACCGACCAGGAAGCAGTGCGCCAGCATGCCATCGCCGCGCTCAACATCACGCAGCAGGCGGCGAAGGTCATCACCGAGACCGCGGCCGACGACGGCTCTGGTGAGCTCAAGGCGAACACGTCCTTCGTCGATGGGGTGCGCAAGTTCATGAACGTGCGCGAACTCGACATTGACCTGATCGACCACATCAATCCGTTCGATGCCGCCGTCGCGATTCTCGCCAAGGCGATGAATGCTAGCCTGCTCCGTCAGGTGCAGGCGGCGATCACTGCGCGCAAGACGACGCTGACCGAGGAAGAGGCGCGCGCCTATGCGATCCGCGCTGTTCAATGGAAGCGCGAGCGCGGCCGTGCGCCCGACGTCACGTCCCAAGACCCCTGGGAGCGTCAGCTCGCCGAGGGTGTTGCCGCTTTCGCCCGCTATCGCGCCCAGGCCGCCGCCAATGGCTGAGATGACTGACGACGACATCCTTGCGGAGCTGGGCGTCGATCTGACGCCCAAGAAGTCACGCGCACGCACCCCGCGCGAGGAGCGGATCATCGCGGGGTTCGAGAATATCGTGAAGTTCCGCGAAGAGCATGGCCGCGTGCCGCAGCACGGCGAAGGGCGCGACATCTTTGAGCGGCTGTACGCCGTGCGGCTCGACCGCCTGCGCGGGTTGCCGGAAAGCGCGGGGCTGCTCGCCGAGATGGACGTGCATGGCTTGCTGGACGGCGGCGGGGATACGTCGCTCGCACCTGTCGACGACTTGGACGACGATGCGATGCTTGCGGAGTTGGGTATCGCCGCATCACCGGCAGAAGATATCACTCAACTTCGCAATGTTCGCTCGAACACCGAGCGCAAGGCAGCCGAAGAGATTGCCAGCGCCGAACGGTGCGAAGATTTTGCGACGTTTAAGCCGCTGTTTGATGGGATCGAAGCCGAGCTGGCATCGGGGACGCGCGTGACGCGGCCATTCGGTCGCGACGCCGGCATCGACCTAGGCGATTTCTTTATCCTGCGCGGCCAACTCGCTTATGTCGCCGAGGTGGGAGACCTCACCAAGGCGCCGAATGGCCAGAACGACGCGCGGCTGCGCGTGATCTATTCGAACGGCACCGAGAGTAATCTGCTCCGCTGGTCGCTCCAGCGCGCGCTCTACAAGGACGACAGCGGGCGCCGCGTGACCGAGCCGGACGCCGGACCGTTGTTCGGCAGCGCGCCGAATGAGCCAGATCAGTTGTCGACTGGCACGCTCTATGTCCTGCGCAGCCGCTCGACCCATCCTACGATCGCAGCGCATCGTGAGCTTATCCACAAGATCGGCATCACCGGCGGCGCCGTCGAAGCACGGATCGCAGGTGCGGCCGACAACGCTACATATTTGCTCGCAGGCGTCGACGTTGTTGCGACGTACAAGCTCTACGAGGTCAATCGTCCTCGGCTCGAGGCGTTAATACACCGTGTGCTCGATAGCGTCAGGTTTGATGCTGAAATTCCGGACCGGTTTGGAAAGTTAGTGCGCCCGCGAGAATGGTTTCTCGTTCCGTTATCGGCAATCGATGAAATCGTAGCCCGGATCGGGGATGGGACACTTGCAGACTATGCGTATGATCCGCAGCGTGCCGCACTCCTGCCGCTAGCTAAGTAGATAGTCAATCTGGCCGGTTCTGGACATACGCTAGCCGATCAAGCGCTTTAGGTTAGGTCACCTTCGTCCAAGTATTCTTTCAGATTGAGACCTAATATTATCCACGAAGGGAGATGAACCGCGACATCTTCAAATATACCGATTAGACTGATGCATCAGCCAACCTGCCGCGTTACGCACAGCACTTGCCAGCGAACCGGCCTCCGGGGGGCAAAGCGCATTGCGATTTAGCTGAGCGCGACGTCACATTGACGGGTCAACTACCGGTAATTGGGGCCACATCGGCGCTGTCAGACGGCGCAAGACCCAATATATATTTGTTATACAACGGTAATATCCGAAAGACGTCTGCGAGTTCGAGTCCTACATTTCGATATCGCGACCGCATTTGCATGACTGGCGTTGAACTCAGATCGTGATTTGTCGAACCTTCTCAGAACCTTGCGGAATGTGATTCTGGCACGGGTTCGAGTCCGAAAATTTCTCGCGGCCACGTTGGGGCCACGGTCCTCAGAGATTGATCAAAAATCATTATTTTCAAACAGTTAAGTGATTAATATCGAGTCCTGTAAGCGCACCAGCACATAAAAAGAGCACTCTTAGAAAACCGCAGAAATCTGCGGTAAACTGGCGATCGCCGGCCCCGAGAAATCTCATTATGTTCCGCCGTGGCCCACTCAAAAGGGGCCACGAGCAGTTCAGGAGGCGTGGCCCCATGCTTACGGTTGTTGAGATTCGGACGCTGAAACCTGCAAAGCGTCCATACAAGGTTGCCGATTCCGACGGCCTCTTCCCCTTGGCCAGCCGTCGGGCTCTGTCGACGAGACGCCGCGGGCGGCCCGGTGCCGCACGCGGCATAGGGCACGACGGCGCAAGCGCCGGGACGCCACACTTCACGCACCGCACAAGGTTTATTTTTCGCAGCGCCGGTGCCGTTCGGCGCTCAACGGCCAAAGGCGGCGGCGTTCGACGAAACAGCGCAAATCCCGCGCTCTTGCGCCGCCAAAATCCCTGTCTCACAGCTCCTCTTGGGGAGCCAATGCAACACACCTGCTGACAGGAACCGCCCATGTCGACCGAAACGCCCGATCGCATCCTCCGGCTCGATGCGGCGCTCGATCGAACCGGCCTCAGCCGATCCACACTTTGCCGAAAGATGGAACAGGGCGCCTTCCCCAAACAGATCAAGATTGCCGAACGCTGCGCAGGCTGACGCGGGTCAGCCGCCATTAATCTGCTTGAGGCCAGTGACGGCGCAGCGCTCTTGATAGGCGCGAAGGACGATCCGGCGAAACACGCGGTCGCGCATGATGCGGGAAGAAAAATAGCCGACGCAATCGCGTTCCTGCTCGAACTGGAACGGCATGCGCTCCTCGCGCACGACAAGCGCTCGGACTGTCCTCGGAGCCGACATTCGTTAGCGGACGAACGGTGATCCGGTTTTGCTTCGGCAGCTACCTTTGTCAGGTGTCGCGCGCGAATACGACCGTGGTCCGACTACAAATTCCACAAAAGTACCTCTAGGGTGCCCACATGGAAAAATCATCATCGGGATCGGGGGAACGGACGGCACGGAAGGGGTTAAGATACCAAGATCGTGCTTCCGCCGGTCTTGCTTACCAAACCTTCGTGGAAGGTATCGGACGCGTGGCCTACAGCGTGGGCGGCCGCCGTTGGCAGGAGGTCGAGGGAACCTTTCCGCTGGCCTTCGACTGGCAGACCGACACATGCCAAAGCGTGCAGCTCGCCCTTTACTGCTACAACCCGCGGGCGAGCGCAGGGTATCTCTACGTCGACAGCTTCACGCTCACCGCCCTGCCGGGTGGCGTGGCGCGATGATCGAGGCTACCCGGCGCGAGGCGATCGGCGCACTTGCAGCGGGTGCCGTCGGCGCCGCGCTTGCACCGGGCGAGGCGCTGAGCGCGACTGCGCTGCCAAAGCCGGAGTTTTGGTATCGTAACCCGGCAAGAAGCTGGACGGAGGCGCTTCCGATCGGCAACGGTCGGCTCGCCGCCATGGTGTTCGGCGGGGTGGCACAGGAGCGGCTCCAGCTCAACGAAGCCACATTATGGGCCGGCCAGCCTTATGATCCCGTCAATGCGAAGGCGCGCGCGAGCGTGTCCCGCGTGCGCGAACTGGTTTTCGCCGGACGGATCAAGGAAGCGCAGGCGCTGGCAGACACGGCGCTGATCGGCACGCCGGGGACGCAAATGCCCTATCAGACGCTGGGAGACCTGACGCTCGACTATCCGGGCCTCGTGGCGCAACCGACGGGCTACCGTCGCGCGCTGGACTTGGATTCGGCAACCGCGACCACGCGTTTCACGATCGACGGCGTGGAGCACAGGCGGGAGGTGATCGCTGCGCCGGGCGACCAAGTGATCGCGGTATGTCTGACGGCCGGTAGCAGTTGCGGCGTTAATGTCGACATCGGGCTGTCTTCGCCGCAGCCCGAAACTGCGGTGCGCGCCGAGGGCGGCGATGCGCTGCTGATGACCGGGCGCAACGGGGCGTCGGCCGGCCTGGACGGCGCCTTGACCTTCGCCGCGCGCGTGCAGGTGCGGACCGAAGGCGGCCGGATCGAACAGCTTCCCGGCGGGCGACTGGCCGTGCGCGATGCGGGTGCGGTGACGCTGGTGATCGCGATGGCGACGAGCTACCGCCGCTTCGACGACGTCTCCGGCGATCCCGTCGGCCTCACCGCCGCTACGATTGCCCGCGCACGGCGCCGCACCTTCGCGGCGATCGCAGCCGACGCCAAAGCCGCTCATCGCGCGCTGTTCCGCCGCGTCGCGATTGATCTCGGCAGTTCGGCCGCCGCAGCGCTGCCCACGGACGAACGAATCCGCAAGTCGCAGATGAACGACGATCCCGCGCTTGCCGCGCTGTATTTCCACTATGCGCGGTACCTGCTAATCTCTTGCTCGCAGCCGGGCGGCCAGCCCGCGACGTTGCAGGGCCTGTGGAACGACAGCATGTCCCCGCCTTGGGGCTCGAAATACACGGTCAACATCAATACCGAGATGAACTATTGGCCCGCACAGGCCGCCAACCTGAAAGAATGTGTCGAACCCCTGGTCCGCGCCGTGCGCGAACTGGCGGAGACCGGCGCGCGCACAGCGCGGGAGATGTACGGCGCACGCGGCTGGGTGTGCCACCACAACACCGATCTGTGGCGGGCCACCGCACCCATCGACGGCGCGAAATGGGGAATGTGGCCCACCGGCGGCGCGTGGCTGTGCACGCATCTGTGGGAGCATTACGACTACACCCGAGACTTGGAGTACCTCCGCTCGGTCTACCCGGTCATGGCGGGCGCGGCGCGCTTCTTCCTCGATACCTTACAGACCGACCCGGTGAGCGGTGCGCTCGTCACCAACCCGTCGATCAGTCCGGAAAACGAGCATGGCCACGGCGGTGCACTGTGCGCCGGACCGACGATGGATATGGCCATCCTGGGCGACTTGTTCGATCAGACCATCGCCGCTGCCAGCTTGCTGGGTACCGATCCGGCGATGGTGGCCGAGATGCGTTCAGCGCGCGAACGGCTCGCCCCGTACAAGGTCGGGCGGCAGGGCCAGCTGCAGGAATGGCAGGCGGACTGGGACGCCGACGCGCCCGAGCAGGATCATCGGCATATCAGCCATCTCTACGGCCTTTACCCCTCCAACCAGATCAGCGTGCGCGACACCCCGAAACTCGCAGCAGCTGCCAGACGGAGTCTGGACAGGCGAGGAGACCAGGCGACCGGCTGGGCCACTGCCTGGCGGATCAACTGTTGGGCGCGCTTACGCGACGGCGACCGCGCCCATGCAATTCTTGCGTTTCTGCTCGGTCCCGAGCGCACCTATCCCAACATGTTCGATGCCCATCCGCCGTTTCAGATCGATGGCAATTTCGGGGGCGCGGCGGGCATCATAGAGATGCTGGTGCACAGTCATGACGACGTGATCGAACTGCTTCCCGCGCTCCCGAAGGCATGGCCGAGGGGAAGCGTCACCGGGCTGCGTCTAAGGGGCGCCTGCGGATTGGACCTCCGCTGGGCGGGCGGGCGCCTCAAGGAAGCGGTGCTACGTCCTGAGCGAGATGGCACACGGATCATCCGACTTGGAGAGAAGGCACGTGAAATTGCGCTCGTCGCCAGTCGTACGCACAGACTGAGGCCACGCGACTTCGGCTAAGCGGCCGCTTCAGATGTGCCGGTCTCGGTCACGAGGCTATCTGTATGAGCCAACACGCTTGAGGTGAGGTACAGTCTAGCCGAGGCTTCAAGCGGCTATGCAGTGCGGCTCCAGATACCGGTGATATCTCTCGATCAACATCTGAGAAGTGGGGATCCAACTGATCGTTGCTCCTCAAACCGAACGTCTGTCCGCTCTTGGAAAATGGGCACGACGATCCCGAATGACTGTCTTTGAGGCGAATTTCCGCCGAACCAGCAGCGTCTGAACGAAGGCCCGGTTACGGCCAGCTGCCGTTACAAACCAGACAGGCTGGTTTCCACCCGCTGTCGATTCACGTGCTTTCGACAGACGGTGCCGTTTGGGTGTCAATTCTTGGCCGTCGAATGACAGATTCGAGTGGCAGCGGTCGGAAATAGTTTCAGGTCGGAACAGAAAATCGCAAATTATCTGGTAGCAAAACGACGGGCAAGATGCCCTGATCTGAAATTTAACACTGCAATATCAGAGCCTTATTCAGAAGTCTCAATTCCCCCCCGCGAAATCGCGCCCAATCTGTGGGGGAAGTGTGCCGAAAACGTGCTGCAAATCATACCCGAAAAGTACCGAAAAGGTTCAAGGGGCGAGGATTGGTTTCCGTGTTTCGGGCCAGATTTTTGGTGGCCCACCAAGAACCATGGATTTCCTACCGCGCTGGAACCCATGCTTTTCTGCGCCTTATCGCGCCAGATGTGGGTCCTGTAAGCACAGGCAATCCACAGAGACTTGAGGCGTTGCGTCGCGAATGTGCGGCGCGCCGCGTGTTTCAGCGCATCGTGCGGACTTCGTCGTCTTTGCCCGTCATTTCCCAGCGGATCAGCGAGATCGGGATCGAACCGGCGGCCCGGAAGCGATCGTGGAACGCCTTGATGTCGAACGCGTCGCCCTCCTGCATCGCCACATCCGCCAGCAGCTTCTCCAGCTCGACCTTGCCCATATAATAGCCGATGCCATAGCCGGGCTGGCGCAGGTACAGCTCGATGTCGAACTGCGCGACGGCGTCGCCGGACTTCATCCATTTGGGCGTACGCGAGACAAGTGAGGCATTGGCCTGCTGCCAGGTCCATTCGTTTGCCTGCATCTTGAGCTCAGGCAGGATACGCGCGGCGCGTTTGGCGCCCAGGATGTAATCGATCTCGCGCGCCTTTGGCCGATCCTCCAGCATCCCCGACTGGATCAGGAACTCCTCAAGGTAAAACGCCCAGCCTTCATTGCGCAGGCCATTGACGAAGAACAGGCGCTGCTGCCCGCGCACCGGCCTGGTGTCGCGCGCGGCCTGCAGCGCGTCAAAGGCATGGCCGGGCAGATTGTGTGCCCGCAGCGGCCGCCCGTCGCGAAACTCGGCCTGAAAGAAGAAGTGCAGGTTGAGCGGCGGATCGAACAGGCCCGGTTTGGACGGGTCTTTCTCGAACGGGAATAGATACGGCCCCTCCGCCGGATCGTGCTTCAGATAATCCGGGATCGTCATCCAGTCGCCGTCGCGCAGGAAGTTGAGCAGATCGGCATCCTCCACCGCGCGCTTGGCGTCGAATTCGGCGCGGGTTTTCACCGGCTCGGGCATCGGGATCGCGCGGTTGCGATGTTCCTCGATCTTCAGGAAAGCGAGCTGGCGCTGATATTCGCGCTCGCCGATCACCCGGACTTCCTCCGGCGTGTAGGGGAGCAAGAGCACATGCTTGAGGTACCAGGCGTAATTCTCCGCGCCCACGCCGCCATGCGCGGGAAGCGTGCCCTCGACGCGCTCGAGCCAGGCCTTGAAGTCGGCCGCTGCGGCCTGGGCGCGCTTTGCAGGAGCGACCAGCGCCGGCTGGAGCTTCGCCGCTTCCGCCGCGAGCGCGCCATAGACGTTCACCTCGACCTGCTTCTGCACGATGGCAAGGCGCGCAAGATCGCCGCGGGCGTCGGTCAGGTTTACGCGCGCCTGGCGCAGCGCCTCGGGCACGGCGTCCAGTTGCGCCGCCAGCGTCGCGGCCTTGTCCTTGGCGATCGGCAGTTTGGGGATGGCGATGGCGCCATGCATCTTCGGCCCGAAACCAAGATTGGTGGTGCTGTAAAACCCCGGGTCGCGCTTCCACGGCTGCATCACGCGGTGCTGGAATTCGAGGCCACGCATCTCGGCGAGCACGATCCTGTAATCGACGCGCTGCGGGATCGGCCACGCACTGTCATCTATCGCCGCCAGCCGCGCCTGCAGGCGCTGAAGCTCGGCGTAGTGGCGCGCCATCGCCGCCGGTGCATAATCGGGCACGCCCTTCACCATCGGCGGCGGCACCAGCGCACGGAAGTCGGCGTAGAGCGCGACCAGCGCGTCATAGCCCTGCGCCGCGGGCGCCACCGCCTGCGCGCTGGCTGGCGGCACGAGCGGGCTCGGAAGCGCCGCCACGGCCAGCAGGACGGCGGCTATTCCCAGATGCTTCTTCATCGCAATCGCTCCCCGAAACCCGTGCCCAGATGCGCGCTCACAGCGCGTTGAAGAACCGCCCCAGCCGTTCCATCGCCTCGGTCACGCGCGCTTCCGATTCCGATCCGAAGCAGACGCGCAGATGCCCCTCTCCGCCCGGACCGTAGAAATCGCCCGATTCGACCACGACATGCGCTTCGTGGAGGATCGCGGTGGCGAGGTCCTGCGAGGAGCGGCCGGTGCCGCGAATGTCCGGAAAGGCATAGATCGTCGCTTGCGGCGCAGCGCAGGTGACACCCGGCATCTGGTTCATCGCCTGCACGACGATGTCGCGCTTACGGCGATCGGCCTCGACCATCGCCAGCATCGCATCCTGTGGCCCTTCCACCGCGGCGCGTGCGCCTTCCTGGATGAAGACGTTGACATGCGTCACGTCGGTCATGGTGATGCGCAGGATGGCAGGCATCAGCCGCGCATCGGCGGTCAGATAGCCGATCCGCCAGCCGTCCATCGAATAGGCTTTGGTGAAAGCGAAGCAGGTGATCGTCCGCTCGCGCATCCCGGGCAGGCTCGCGATGCTGACATGCTCGGCTTTGTCATAGGTGATGTACTCGTAAACCTCGTCCGACAGCACCAACAGGTCATGCGCGATCGCCAGATCGGCGACGTGCTGGAGTTCCGCGCGTGAATAGACGCGGCCGGTGGGATTGGCCGGGTTGACCAGCACGATCATCCGCGTGCGGTCGGTGATCTTGGCCGCGATCTTCTCCTTCGAGATGGCGAAGTCGTTCGCCTTGTCGAGCTCGGCGATCACCACCTTGCCGCCCGCCAGCTCGGTCTTGCCGACGTGCTGGGGGTAATAGGGATCGAGCAGGATCACTTCGTCGCCTGGATCGATGGCGGCCATGAAGGCGGCGAACGAGGCATGGGTCAGCCCGTTACACACCAGCACCTCGTCCACGCCGTAATCGAGCGCGTTGAACGCGGCGAGCTTCTCGACCAGCACTTGCCGGAACGACAGCGTACCGCGAAAATCGCCATAGTGAACGATCCCCGCATCGAGTGCGGCCTTGGCCGCCTCCTTGATGTGGACGGGCGTGTCCGAATGCGGCCGGCCGAACTCGAGATGGATCAAGTCCACCCCCGCCGCGTCGAGCTTCGCGGCCTCCTCATACATGCCGAAGCTCTTCTTCGATCCGCCTGTCAGGCGCTGTGCTGGCCATTTCATATCGTCACCCCTTCTGAGACCCTGATACCCGTGAATAATTGCGTGATAAAGGGTATTTCGAACTTGAAGTTTCATACTTGAAGGAATTACAGCCGCTCGGTAGGTTGGGACGGACTGGAGTCGCAGCGATGGAGTTTGGCCGATGAAGATCGCGTGCGTAGGCGGCGGACCCGCTGGGCTCTATTTCGCCATCTCGATGAAGGTCCGCGACAGCGGCCACGACATCCACGTCTTCGAACGCAACCGCGCCGACGACACGTTCGGCTGGGGCGTGGTCTTCTCGGACCAGACGGTCGAAAATCTGATGGCGAACGACCCGGTCAGCGGCGCGACGATCCGCGGCGAGTTCACGCATTGGGACGATATCGCCGTTCATATCCACGGCGAGTGCATCAGGTCGTCGGGGCACGGCTTCATCGGTATCGGCCGCAAGCGGATGCTGGCGATCCTCCAGCAGCGCGCCCGCGATCTCGGCGTACAGCTCCATTTCGAGCATGAGGCGAGCACCGACCTCGCCGACTGGGCGGACTATGATCTGGTCATTGTCGCCGACGGCGCCAACAGCCGCATCCGCGATCGCTATGCCGAGCATTTCGACATCGACATCCAGCCACGCCGCAACAAATATATCTGGCTCGGCACGCACAAGACGTTCGACGCCTTCACCTTCGCCTTCGAGCAACTGCCCGAGGGCTGGGTGTGGGCGCACGCCTATCGCTTCGACGACCACCTTTCGACCTTCATCGTCGAGATGGCACCCGAGACATGGGAAAAGCTCGGCCTCGACCACAAGGGCCAGGACGAGGCGATCGCGTGGAGCGAGCAGGTCTTCGCCAAGCATCTCGACGGCAACGCGCTGATGTCCAATGCCGGGCATCTGCGCGGCTCCGCGGCCTGGCTCAACTTCCGCCGGATCGTCACCGGACGCTGGTCGTATGACAAGCTTGTCCTGCTCGGCGACGCCGCGCACACCGCGCATTTCTCGATCGGCTCGGGGACCAAATTGGCGCTCGAGGATGCGATCAAGCTCGCCGAAGTGCTCAACCGCCCCGGCCTCGGCCGCGAACAGGCGCTGGCCGAATATCAAGCCGAGCGCAACATCGAGGTGCTAAAGCTCCAAAACAGCGCGCGCAACTCGACCGAATGGTTCGAAACGCTGGACCGTTATCTGCCCTTCGCCCCGCTCCAGTTCGCTTATTCGCTGCTCACCCGATCGCAGCGCGTGAGCCACGAAAATCTCCGACTGCGCGATCCGGCCTGGCTGGAAGGGGTCGAGCGCTGGTTCCAGGCGCAGGCGCCGGGCGGCACGGGCACCACCGGCAACGCGCCGGTTCCCCCGATGTTCGCGCCTTATACCTTGCGCGACATGCCGCTCGAAAACCGCATCGTGGTGTCACCCATGGCGATGTATTCGGCGGTCGAGGGCACCCCCAACGACTTTCATCTGGTCCATTACGGTGCCCGCGCGCAGGGCGGTGCGGGCCTCGTCTATACCGAGATGACCTGCGTCTCCCCCTCTGGCCGGATCACGCCTGGTTGCCCCGGCATGTACGCGCCCGAGCATGTCGCGGCGTGGCGGCGGATCACCGATTTCGTCCATGCCAATAGCGGCGCGAAGCTGTGCCTGCAGCTTGGCCATTCGGGCGCCAAGGGCTCGACCCGAATCGGCTGGGAGGGGATGGATCAGCCCTTGCCCGAGGGCAATTGGCCGCTCATCGCCGCCTCGAACGTCCCGTGGAGCGCCGAAAATGCCACTCCGCGCGCAATGACGCGGGCGGACATGGACGAAGTCCGCGACCAGTTCGTCGCGGCCGCGCGCATGGCGGTCGACGCAGGGTTCGACATGATCGAGCTCCACGCCGCGCACGGATATCTGCTCTCCAGCTTCATCACGCCGCTCCAGAACACGCGCACCGATGACTATGGCGGCAGCCTGGAGAATCGCTTGCGCTATCCGCTCGAAGTGTTCGCGGCGATGCGCGCCGTCTGGCCCGCCGATCGACCGATGTCGGTCCGCATCTCGGCGACCGACTGGATGGGGGACCAGGGCGTCACCCCGGACGAGGCGGTGGAGATCGCGCGCGCGTTCGACGCTGCGGGCGCCGACCTGATCGACGTCTCGGCCGGCCAGACCTGGGCCGCGGGCAGCCCGGTCTATGGCCGCATGTTCCAGACGCCCTTTGCCGACCAGATCCGCAACGAGGCGCGCGTCTCGACCATGGCGGTGGGCAATATCTACGAGACCGACCACGCGAATTCGATCCTCGCCGCCGGCCGCGCCGATCTGGTCGCGATCGGTCGGCCGCACATGGTCGATCCGATGTGGACGCTGCGCGCCGCCGCCCAGCATGGCTATCGCGGTGTCCGCGTGCCGCCCCAATATCTGAGCGGCATGGGCCAGCTCGCGCGCAACCTGCAGCGTGCCGCCGAAGCCGACGCGGCGCTGCGGGGCTGATCATGCGGCTGGAGAACATCCACGCGATCGTCACCGGCGGCGGATCGGGCATCGGCGCGGCCATCGCGCAGGCGCTCGCCGCGGAAGGTGCGCGGCTGACGCTGGTCGGCCGCCGACGCGACGCGCTGGAGGCCGCAGCCGCAGCGATCCCTGGCGCGATCGCGATGCCTGCCGACGTGACCGACCGCACCTCGATCGACGCCGCCTTCGCCGCTGCCCGCGCCGCGCACGGTCCGATCGGCATCCTGATCAACAATGCCGGGATCGCCCCAAGCGCGCCCTTCGCCAAGGTCACTGCCGAAGCCTGGCGCGCGACGATGGCGACCAATCTCGACGCGCTGTTCCATTGCTGCCAGGCGGCGCTGGCCGACCTGCTCGCGGCACCGGCCGGGCGCATCGTCACCGTCGCCTCGACTGCAGGATTGAAGGGCTATGGCTACACCGCGCCCTATGTCGCCTCGAAACACGGCGCGATCGGACTGATGCGCGCACTCGCCGCCGAGTTCGCCGCCACGCCGCTCACCGCCAACGCGCTGTGCCCCGGCTTCACCGATACGGAGATCGTCGCCACGGCAATCGAGACGATTGCCAGTCGCACCGGCCGCAGCGAGACCGAAGCACTGGCCGAACTCACCCGCCACAATCCCCAGAAGCGGCTGATCACCTGCGAAGAAGTGGCCGAGGCAGCGGTCTGGCTCTGCCTGCCCGCCAGCCGATCGGTCACCGGCCAGGCGATCCAGATCGCCGGCGGAGAAGCGATGTGACCCACCCCGCCACGCTGCGCGATAAGCATGACGGTGCGTTCGATGAGCGCGCCAACGTGCGGCTGTGGCTCCGGCTGCTCACCTGCACCACCGTGATCGAGAAGCGCCTCAAGCGCGGCTTTGCCGACCAATACGACATGACCCTGCCCCGCTTCGACGTGATGGCCGCGCTCGACCGGCATCCCGAGGGGATGACGATGGGACAGCTCTCGCAGGCGCTGCTCGTCTCGAACGGCAACGTCACCGGCGTCGTGCAGGCGCTGGTGCGCGATCGCCATGTCAGCCTCGCACCGTCGCCCACCGACGGCCGTTCCTCGATCGTGCGGCTGAGCCAGAGCGGGCGCGAATGCTTCATCGGGCTGGCCGAGGCGCATCACGAATGGATCGACGCGATGCTCGCGGGGCTGGGGCACGAAGACCGCGGCCAGCTCCACCGGCTGCTCGGCGTGCTCAAGGATTCGCTCGCTGCCGATAAGGGAAAAGAATGACCATGGATCCGATCCGCTTCACGCCAGCGCATTTTGGCTGGGCCTTTGCCGACGGCGTGGCGACCGTCACGCTCAACCGGCCCGAACGCAAGAACCCGCTCACCTTCGAAAGCTATGCCGAACTGCGCGATACGTTCCGCGAGCTGGTCTACACGCCGCAGGTCAAGGCGGTGGTGGTCACCGGCGCGGGCGGCAATTTCTCCTCCGGCGGTGACGTGCATGAGATCATCGGCCCGCTGACCGAAATGGCGATGCCCGAACTGCTCGCCTTCACCCGCATGACCGGCGATCTGGTCAAGGCGATGCGCGCCTGCCCGCAGCCGATCGTCGCGGCGATCGACGGCGTTTGCGTCGGTGCGGGTGCGATCATGGCGATGGCATCGGACCTGCGCCTCGCCACGCCAGCGGCCAAGACCGCCTTCCTGTTCACCCGCGTCGGCCTCGCCGGGTGCGATATGGGCGCCTGCGCAATCCTGCCGCGGATCATCGGCCAGGGCCGCGCCGCCGATCTGCTCTACACCGGCAGGGTCATGTCCGCCGAAGAGGGCGAACGCTGGGGTTTCCACAATCGGCTGGTCGCCGCCGAGACGCTGCCTGACGAGGCGATGGCGCTCGCGCGCAGCATCGCCGCCGGCCCGACCTTCGCGCACGGCATCACCAAGACTCAGCTCAACGTGGAATGGGCGGTGAGCATCGAGACCGCGATCGAGATGGAAGCGCAGGCGCAGGCGATCTGCATGGCGACCAAGGACTTCCGCCGCGCCTTTGAAGCCTTTGCCGAGAAGCGCACACCCATGTTCGAGGGCAACTGATGGCCGACCGCAGCTTTCTCGACTGGCCCTTCCTCGATGATGGCCACCGCGCGCTCGCGGATGACCTGGAGGCATGGTGCGTTGCCAATCTGGCTGACACCCACGGCAGCGATACCGACGCCGAATGCCGTCGGCTCGTCCGTGCGCTCGGCGACGGCGGCTGGCTGCGCTTTTGCGTCCCCGCAGCGTGGGGCGGGGTGCATGAGACGCTCGACATCCGCTCGCTGGCACTGATCCGCGAGACGCTGGCGCGCCATTCGGGTTTGGCCGACTTCGCCTTTGCGATGCAGGGGCTGGGTTCGGGCACGATTTCGCTGTTCGGCACCGAAGCGCAGAAGCGCGCGTATCTCCCCGCCGTGGCGCGCGGCGATAAGATCGCCGCCTTCGCGCTGACCGAGCCGGGTTCGGGCTCGGACGTGGCGGCGATGGAAACGCGCGCCGATCGCACCGACGACGGCTGGCGCGTGAACGGCGCCAAGACCTATATCTCGAACGGCGGCATTGCCGATCATTACGTCCTCTTCGCCCGCACCGGGGAGGCGCCGGGCGCCAAGGGCGTGTCTGCCTTCATCGTCGATGCCGACACTGCGGGCCTGCGCGTGACCGAACGGATCGAGGTGATCGCCCCGCACCCGCTGGCGACGCTCGAATTCACCGATATGGCGCTGGCCGCCGATGCCTTGCTCGGCGAGGGCGGGCGTGGCTTTGCGGCGGCGATGGCGACGCTCGACATCTTCCGCACCACCGTCGGCGCGGCGGCGCTCGGCTTCGCCCGGCGCGCGCTCGACGAGGCGACCGCGCGGGCGCGCACCCGGCGGCTGGGCGAGGGCACGCTCGCCGACAATCCGATCACCCAGTCCAAGCTTGCCGAGATGGTGCTCGATATCGATAGCTCGGCGCTGCTGATCTATCGCGCCGGCTGGCTGCGCGACGTCCGCGGCCAGCGCAACACGCGCGAGGCGGCGCTCGCCAAGCTCCACGCCACCGACAGCGCGCAGCAGGTGATCGACAAGGCGGTGCAGATCTTCGGCGGCCTCGGCGTCACCGTCGGCGCGCCGGTCGAGGCGCTCTACCGCGAAGTGCGGGCGCTGCGCATCTATGAGGGCGCATCGGAAGTGCAGAAGATCGTCATCGCCCGCCAGCATCTCGCCCAAAGCGCAGCCTGATGTTCCGGGTCAGCTATCCGCTGCGCTTCGCGCATTGCGACCCTGCGGGCATCGCTTATTATCCGCGCTGCCTGGAACTGTGCGATGCCGCGATCGAGGACTGGACTCCGGCGGTGCTGGGCGACGACCGGCGGACGATGCACATGGAGCGCGGCATCGGCCTGCCCACGGTTGACCTTGCCGCCACCTTCGCCGCGCCGTGCAAGCTGGGCGATCTGCTCGATTTCGCGGTGCAGCTCACCCGTGTCGGGCGCAGCTCGATCGATCTCGACGTCGCGGTGAGCTGCGACGGCGCGCCGCGCTTCACCGTCCACCTCACCCAAGTGCTGATCGCGCTGGCCGACGGGACGTCACAACCCTGGCCACCCGAATACCGCCAACGCCTCGAAATGGAATGCCGATGACCGCCCATCAAAGCCTGTTGCCGCCCGGCTGGAAGCGCCCGCGCGGCTATGCCAATGGCATCGCCGCCAGCGGCCGGATGGTGTTCACCGCCGGCGTGGTCGGCTGGGACGCGGAGGAGCGCTTCGTCGCGTCCGATCTCGCGGGACAGTTCCGCCAGGTGCTGCTCAACACGCTGGCGATCCTTGCCGAGGGCGGGGCGGGGCCCGAACATATCGTGCGGATGACCTGGTACATCACCAGCCGCGAAGACTATCTCGCCCAAATCGCCGAGATCGGCGCGGCGTACCGCGAACTGATCGGCCGCAATTACCCGGCGATGGCCGTGGTCGAGGTCGCCGCGCTCGTCGAGGCTGCGGCAAAGATCGAAATCGAGACGATCGCCATCGTCCCCACCGCCTGAGGAAACCACAATGCAGAAATTCGACTGGGCCGACCCCCTGCTGCTGGAGCTGCAGCTGGAGGAGGATGAGCGGATGATCCGCGACACCGCGCGCGACTATGCGCAATCGCAGCTCGCCCCGCGCGTGATCGCGGCGTTCGACCAGGAACGCACCGATCCCGAGATCTTCCACGAGATGGGCGCGCTCGGCCTGCTCGGCCCGACCGTGCCCGAGGCTTATGGCGGCAGCGGCGCGTCCTATGTCGCTTACGGCCTGATCGCGCGCGAAGTGGAGCGTGTCGATTCGGGCTATCGCTCGATGATGAGCGTGCAGTCGAGCCTCGTCATGTACCCGATCCAGGCGTTCGGCTCGGAAGCGCAGAAGCAGAAGTATTTGCCGAAGCTCGCCAGCGGCGCATCGATCGGCTGCTTTGGCTTGACCGAACCCGATGCCGGCTCCGATCCCGGCGGGATGCGCACGCGCGCCGTGAAGATCGACGGCGGCTACCGGCTCAGCGGTTCCAAGACGTGGATCTCGAACGCGCCGATTGCCGACGTTTTCGTCGTCTGGGCCAAGTCCGACGCGCATGGCGGCGCGATCCGCGGCTTTGTGCTCGAAAAGGGCATGGCCGGGCTTTCCGCACCCAAGATCGAAGGCAAGCTGAGCCTGCGCGCCTCGATCACCGGCATGATCCAGCTCGACGAGGTCGAGGTGAGCGAAGACGCTTTGCTCCCGGACGTGGCGGGGTTGAAGGGCCCGTTCTCCTGCCTTAACCGCGCGCGCTACGGGATCAGCTGGGGCGCGCTCGGTGCCGCCGAATTCTGTTTCCACGCCGCCCGGCAATATGGACTCGACCGGCATCAGTTCGGCCGTCCGCTCGCCGCGACACAGCTATTCCAGAAGAAGCTGGCCGATATGGAAACCGAGATCGCGCTCGGCCTGCAGGCGTCGCTGCGGGTCGGCCGGTTGATGGACATGGGCCAGTTCGCGCCGGAGATGATCTCGATCGTCAAGCGCAACAATGTCGGCAAGGCACTCGATATCGCACGGATGAGCCGCGACATGCACGGCGGCAACGGTATCTCGGGCGAATATGAGGTGATGCGCCACCTGATGAACCTGGAAACGGTCAACACCTATGAGGGCACGCACGACGTGCACGCCCTGATCCTCGGCCGCGCGATCACGGGCATCGCCGCCTTTTGACCTGAAGCGCGGCCGGTTCGTCACCGGCCGCATTCCCGTCACTTCACCAACAGGATGCGACTGTTGGGCGGATAGGCCCATTCGAAGCCGCGCTCGGTGACCACGCCATTGTCCTCGAGCGGAATCTTGATCTTGCGCCCGCCCCATTCGGGCACCGGCGTGTAGAGAAAGGATTCGATCGACAGAAAATTGCTCGCCCGCAGCGTGTAGCTCATGCGCAGCGGGTTGAAGTCGGCGATCGACGGGCCCGAGCCATGCCCCCAATCGCCGACCGAATGGCTGCCGATCACCACGTCCGAAACCTTCGGGTCCTTGCTCGGATCGTCATACCGGCCAAGCACCAGCCCCGGCGTCGTCGCGACGCGCGTGTTGACTGCAGCGAGCGCGTCGCCGGCGGTCACGCCCGGGCGAATCACGTCGAGGATCATCCGGCGGACTTCCTGCGCCGTGTCATAGGCGCGCTGCACGCCCACCGGCGGAGCGTTCTCGCCGGGCTTTAGGACATAGGCCATGCGCTTCATGTCGGTATAGTAAAACAGATAGTTCACGCCCCAATCGACCGTGATCAGGTCACCCGGCTGGATGATATGGTCGCCCGAAACCGGGCCGCGCTCGCCCGGACCGAGGATGTAGATGCTCGGCAGGCCAAAGCTGCTGCCCAGCCCTTCCTTGTGGAGTTGCTCCATCATCCACCAGGCGACATCGCCGGTGGTGGTGTGCCCCGGCACGATCACTTCATTCGACAGTGCGCGCTCCAGGATCGTCCGCGAATACTCCCCCGCCTGCGAGAAAGCGGCGATCTCGCTCACCGTGTGCCGGGCGCGGAAATCGGAAACCAGCTTTTCCGCCGAGACGAGCCGCCCCGCCAGCGTCGGCCCAAGCGTCTCGACCAGCTTCGCATGGAGCGAATGGCTGAGCCCGTCGGCGGTGCCGATCTCGGTTGCGACGTCGATCCCGATCCGCTTCGGGTCACGCGCCGCGACGAACGCGCGGAGTTCGGCTGGCGAGAGCTTCCGGTCGTAGAGCGGACACTGGTCGAACAATGCGCCGCCGATCCCCATCACCGCGCGCTCGATCCGGCCGCTGCCGGTGCGATCGGTGAACACGTAATAGCCGACATCGCCGACATAGCCGCCGCCGAGTAGCGCGGCATTGGGATCGTCATGCCCCTCGCGCGAGGCGACGATCCACATGTCGATGCGGTTCTCGCGCATCACCTCGGGCAGGATCAGGTCGAGCTTGTTCTGGCGGATCTGGCACATCTGATCCCAGCGACGCTTCGCCTCCTGGCCGTGGGCAGGCAATGCTGCGACAAGTGCAAGCAGGGCGAGCGGCAGAGTGGTGAGCGGTCGGGCAAGCCGGCTCAAACGCGTAGACGACAAGGCTGTTCTCCCAAGATTTTCCAGCCCGACGCTGACAGAATCGCAAGCGCAATGGAACGATAATCACGCGATTTTTCGTTGATGTTTTGTGATTTGATCGGCATGGGCGCTGCTCCCGCGGCCCCGGCCGGACACGGGCGTGCGTTCTATGCCATCCCGCTATCGGGCTCGGCTCGGCACCGCGCCTGCGCTGTCCAGGGTCGCGGAGGGATCGATTATAGGTGTAAAGTCACGTGTTTTCGGCATATTCGTCTGCTCCAAGCCATCTGGCCGGGCGCAACGTCTTGATCCTGGGAAATGGTTGAGGGAAACATGGCGACAAGCGCAATGAAGAACGCAGTACGAACGGCAGAGGATCTGATGGACAATCGCAGTGTCTACGACCCCAGCAGCCCCAATTTTCGGCTGGAGAACTCGCCTTTCTACCTGATGGCCCATGCCGACTTCAAATATCACGAAGACATGGACATCGTGCTGCACAAGCACGGCGTGTCCAAGCCGATCTACCGCGTGATGACGGTGCTGCGCGAGCGCCAACCGGCCAGCATCGGCGCGATCGCCGAGGCGGCGCTGACCAAGCGCTCGACGATCAGCCGGATCATCGACCGGATGGTCGAACAGGGCCTTGTCACCACCGAGCCCAATCCGGAAGACAACCGTGTCTCCGAAGTGACGCTGACCCCGGCCGGGCAACAAACCCTGCGCAAACTGACCCCGATCGTCGGGCGTCAGTTCACCCGCGCAATGGACGGCGTCAGCGACCGCGACATCGCGCATTTGCTTCGTACGCTACAGAAGATCAGCGCCAATCTGAGCAAACTCCCGATCGAATGAGCGCGCCCGGCTAGCGTCCAGCTAGCGCGGCGTGCGCTCCACCACCACCTTGCCGTCGGCGATCACATAGCGGACGTCGCGAAGGTTCTTCAGCGACTCGAGCGGGTTGGCACCGACGATCAGCACGTCGGCGATCTTGCCCGGTTCGATCGTACCCAGCTTGTCCCCCATGCGGAGGATCGTCGCACCCACGCTGGTGGCGGAGGCGAGCACATCGGCATTGGTCATGCCGGCCTGATGGAGATAGTTGAGCTCGCGGAAATAGGCGTCGGGATAGCGCCATTCATTCTCGAACGGAATGTCGGTGCCCACCCCGATCGGCACGCCCGCGCGATATGCCTCGTTCACACGCTTCAAATGATCCTGCTGGTTGATCACGAAACGACGCGAATGGGTGTAATAGAACCCTCCGCTCGGAATGCCTGCGGTCGGGTATCCCCCTTCGAGCAGATTGTCGAACGCACCGATCGTCGGCACGAACGCCGTGCCGTGCTGCTTCATCAACGCCACCGCCCGGTCGCTCAGCAACAGCGGATGTTCGAGCGTATCGACCCCCGCCTCGATCGCCCAGTCGGTATAGGGGCCATAGCTGTCGATCGCCACCGGCACGCCGAGCGAATGCGCTTCGTCGATCGCAGCGGCCAGTTCTTCCTTGTCCGCCGGGGCGCTGATCTTGATCCAGTCCGCGAGGCGACGGATCTGCTCGCGCACCGCCTTGCGCCATTCCCACGGCCCGTCGACACCATGCGGATCGCCGCCGAGATTGGGCTTCTCCCGACCGGTCGCGGTAGAGGTCACCTCGTCACCATGTCCGCCCGTGCTGGCGATCAGTCTGCCGCTCCACAACACGCGCGGGCCGCGGATCATCCCGCGATCGACGGCTTCCTTGATGCGCAAGGCCACATCGTCGACCGTGCCCACGTCGCGCGCGGCGGTGATCCCCGCCGTCACCATCTGATCGGCCAGGACCGTGCCGCGGATCGCGGCAGCCGCATCGCTGTCCGAATAGCGACCCATGTCGCTCCCGCGCTGCTGGGTGAAGTGGATGTGGAGGTCGATCAGGCCGGGGAGGATCCACAGCCCCCTGGCATCGATCGTCCGCGCAGGCTTGGTGGGCACCGGCGATCCGGCCGGTCCCACGGAGACGATCCGGTCACCCTGAAGCACCACGACCGCATTGGGGATCGGCGATCGGCTTCGCCCGTCGATCACTGTACCGCCGGTCAGCACGACGATCGGGGCACGGCTGCGGTCGACCGGCGGGATCGGCACGCGGCGGACATCGTCGGTCGTCTCCGGAATGGCGCGCTGGGCATGGGTCAGATGCGGGACCAGCGCCCCGAGCAGGAACGCCGCGCCCATCGCCGCGACCCGCAGCAGCCGTTTGCGCCCAACCCGGTGCCTCACCGATCCGATCATGTCGCGACCCCGTTATTCCCAATTACATATGATTTAGAGCGTGATTATCTTGACGAGACAAGAGGCGTTTGCAACATTTCCGTCAGGCAAGCCGCTTAGCCCGCGCAACCGGGGACATCGTGCTGATGGAACAGACACGACCATTATCAGACCCGGCATCGCGGGCGGACGGGCAGCCGGGCCTCAGCGCGGAGGCGCTCACCGATGCGCTGCACCATGCGATGGCACTGGCACGGGGCGGGCGCCCCGGCCCGGCGGAGACGATCCTGCAGCGCGTGCTAGATCTCGCTCCCGAAAATCCCGATGCGCTCCAATTGCTCGGCATGATCGCCCGTAAAGCCGGGCGGCACGCCGACGCGATCGCCTTCTTCAACCGCTCGCTCGCGGTCGCGCCCGCACAGCCCCATGTGCACAACAATCTCGGCAACAGCCTGGTCGATCTGGGCGACAGCGACGGCGCGATCCGGGCCTATCGCGCGGCGCTGCGGCTCGCACCGGCTTATGACGAGGCGCGCGTGAATCTGGCAATTGCGCTGCTTGCCGCAGACGATGCCGCGGATGCGTGCGCGACCCTCGCCCCGCTACTGCGGCGCGACCCGCGCAACGCCAGCGCCTGGGCGATAGAAGGCCAGGCGCGCCGCGCGCTGCGCGAGCTCGAGTCCGCGATCACCGCCTTTCGCACCGCGCTGACGCTGCGGCCCGATCATGCTGCGACGCTGCACAATCTCGGGGTCGCGCTCCGGCTCGCGGCCCGCCCGGACGAGGCGCTGCCGCTGCTCCGCCGCGCGATCGAAGTCGACCCCGCTCGCCCCGAGATCGCCTATACCCTCGGTCATTGCCTGCAGGATCTCGGCCAGATCGACACCGCCATTCTGGCCTATCAGCGCGCCATCGCGCTCCGCCCCACCGACCGCCAAGCGCATCGATCGCTCAGCGGATTGCTGTGGCGACAGGGGCGGACCGATACGTGGCTGGCCAGCTATCGCAGCGCACTCGCCGACGCGCCCGCAGACGCAGGACTACTTTGCGACCTCGCCGATCGCTTGCTGCTGGCGGGAGACGCGGCGGGTGCTGCCACGCTGCTCGCGCCCCACGCAGAGGCTGACGGCCCCGAACTCCACTATCAGCTCGGACGCGCCCATTGGTCGCTCGGGCAGGCCGATGCCGCGCTAGCCCGGTTCGATGCGGCACCCGGTTTCGCACCCGCCGTCCGCGAAGCGGCCCGCGCCCGCATCATCCTCGATCGCCCAGCCGAGGCGCTAACGCAGCTTGCGCCGCTGCTGGCCGAGAACCCGCTCGACCAGCAGGCGCTCGCGCTTAAGGGCCTGGGCTGGCGCCTGACCGGCGATCCGCGCGAATCGTGGCTCCACGACGCCGAACGCCTCATATCAGCCAGCCTCCTGTCCCCACCCGATGGCGACGTCGCCAGCTTCAACGTCCGGCTCGACGCCGCGCTTACCCCGCTCCACCGCGACCAGCGCTACCCGCTCGAGCAGACGCTGCGCGGCGGCACCCAGACCAGCGACGACCTGTTCGCCCTGCCCGACCCGCTGATCGCCACGGTGCGCAGCATGATCGAGGCGCGGGTCAAGGCGTGGATTGCGGCCTTGCCCGAAGACCCCACGCATCCTTTCCTCCGCCGCAACACCGGCCACTTTGCCTTTTCCGGCTCCTGGTCGGTGCGGCTGCGCACCACCGGCTTTCACGAAAATCACATCCATCCCGAGGGCTGGATCAGCGCCTGCTATTATGTCGCGCTGCCCGATGCCGTCGCGCGGGATCAGCAGGGCTGGCTCAAGTTCGGCGAGAGTGGCCTCAGGCTCGGCGCGCGCGAACGGATCAGCCGCATGGTCCGGCCCGAGCCGGGGTTGCTCGTGCTGTTCCCCTCCTATTTCTACCACGGAACGGTGCCGTTCGACGATGTCGGCCACCGCACCACGATCGCCTTCGACATCGTGCCCGTATGACCGCGCTTATTTCCGCGCCGCGATCCAGTCATTCACCACGGCATCCAGCATCGTCAGCGGTAGCTGTCCCTGCCCCAGGATCAAATCATGGAAGGCGCGGATATCGAAGCGCTGCCCCAGCGCCGCTTCGGCCCGGCGGCGCAGCTCGATGATCTTGAGCTCGCCGACCTTATACGCCACCGCGCCGCCCGGCGCGCCGATATAGCGATCCAGCTCGGTATCGATGTTGATATCGGCAAGCGCCGTATTCTCCGTAAAGCAGGCGCGGGCGCGCGCGTAGCTCCAGCCCATCACGTGGATGCCGGTGTCGACCACCATCCGGCAAGCGCGCCACATCTCGGTTGAGAGGCTGCCGAACGCCTCATAGGGGTCGCGATAGACACCCATCTCGTGCCCCAGCCGCTCGGCATAGAGCGCCCAGCCCTCGCGAAAGGCGAGCAGATCGCGCTGGCGGCGAAAGCTCGGCCATTCGGGATGCTCCTGCGCGATCGCGGCATGGGTGTGATGGCCCGGTGCCGCTTCGTGCAAGGTCAACGCCGGGACCTCGTAGAGCGGGCGCTGATCGAGGTGCGAGGTGTTGACGATGAAGCGTCCGGGAAACCCCTTGGAGAAATCCCCGCCGCCCGATCGCGCGGTGGTGTAGCCCTCCTCCAGGTCGCGCGGCACCGCCTCGACCGTGAAGGGCTGGCGCGGCAGCGTGCCGAACCAGCGCGGCAGCACCCCGTCGATCCGCTTGGCCGCGGCGCTATACTTCTCGATCAGTTCCTCACGGTTGCCTGCGTAGAAGCGCCGATCGGTGCGCAGGAAGCGCAGCCACTCGGCGAAACTGCCCGTGAAACCGCTCTGCGCGATGACCCTGTCCATCTCGCCGCGGATACGCTTCACCTCGGACAGGCCCATTGCGTGGATCTGCTCGGCGGAGAGGTCGGTGGTGGTGTAATAGCGCAGCAGGAAATCGTAATAGGCGCGCCCATTGGGGACCGAGCCGATGCCCAGCCCGGTGCGGGCCTTCGCCCGGTAGCGGCCGTCGATATACTCCAGCATCGCACGCTGCGCCGGGCGCACGTCGCGCGCGATCACCGCGCTCGCCTCGGCGATCAGCGCAGGACGGCCCGCGAGCGGCGCGAGCAAGGGATCTTCGGCCACCGGACGGGCAATCTGTTTGCGCAGCACCGCCACCGCCACATCGATCACGCGCGCTGGCTGGGTCCAGCCGGTCGCGATGCCGCGCTCAAGATTGGCGCGCTGTTCGGCGAAATAACCGGGCACGCCGCGTAGCCGGGCGATCCAGGCGCGGCCATCGGCATCGCTGCGCACCTCGACGCCGCGCGCAGCGTAATAGGGGGTGTTGTAAAAGCCTTCATGCGCGACGAAGGCGAAGCGGCGCTCGTCGAAATCGATCCCATCCACGCGCCATCCGATGATCTGGCGGAGGAAGGCGCGGTTGGTCGCGGCCGCGGATCCCCGCGCGGCATCCGGCAGCGCGGCGAGCGCCGTGTCGAGCGCGCGCAGTTCCGCCTTGCGCGCGGCCATCCCGGCGGGGGTCTCCACCGGCCACCCCTCGCGCGAATGCGACGGATCCGAGCGGCCGGCTTCCATCGGGAAGCTTTCCGAGAAATGCTCGTAGCGCGCGATCAGCGCGTCGAGATCGGGCGACGCGGGCGCAGCCGACGCTCCCGACGCGAGGGCCAGCAGCGGCGCGGCGGCGATCGGTAACAGCACCAGGCGCAGCGCGCGGATCATGCGAATCTCCCAAAGATCATGCGGGCCACGCGTGCGCGCTCAATTGGACAGCCACGCCATCGTCATCAACAGCTTGGGCAGCAGCGCTGCTCCCGCATGAAGCCGGATCGGACGCGGTGCGCGCGGCGTTACCGAGAGCGCATCGCGGCGGTTCGTCGCGATCGCGGTGGCGACTTCGATGCCGAGCTGGGTGTTGATGCTGATGCCGCGGCCATTGCACGCCTGGATCGCCAGCGCGCCGTCGCCCAGATCATAGAGTTCAGGCAGGAACGAGGGGTTCACCTGCGCGACGCCTTCCCAGATATAGTCGATCTGGGGATCGGGCATCGCGTCGAAATGCTGCTTCAGGCGGCGTTGCGCCTCGCGCAGATGCGCCTTGCCGCCTTGCAGGAGGAACGACATCGGGAAGGCCGAAATCAGACGCCCCTGCGAATCGAGCCGGGCGGAAAAGATGTACGGGGTCTTGTCGGTATAGGCGCCGCCCTCGGGCAGGATCACGGCACGCTGCGCCGCGTCGAGCGGCGCGGTCGCGAACTGCACGACATGCAGCGGCAGCGCGGTGCGGCGCAGGGCCGGATGCAGCTTCGCATTGCCGCCATTCGCCGCGAGCACTACGCGCCGCGCCGAGACGGTGCCGCGCGGCGTGTACGCGATCCAGCGGTCGCCTTCGCGTTCCAGCCGCGTGACCGGGCTCTCGCTGAACAGCCGCGCGCCGTGGTTGCGCGCGGCGCGCGCGATGCCGCGGACATAGCCGAGCGGATTGAGGCTGCCCCCGTCGCCGAAGCGCAGCCCGCCGCAATAGCGCTCGGCCCCGAAGACTTTGCGTGCCTCGGCCCCCTCGATGAAGCGGACGTCGAAACCGCGTGACGCCCATTGATTGGCATAGCCGCGCTGCTGCTGCGCCAGACCATCGGTGTGCGCCGGGGTAAAGAAACCGTCAGCCCGCGCATCGCAATCGATCTGGTGCCGCTCGATCAGGTCGAACACCGCGCGCGCCGACCCGCCGATCATCGCGGTCAGCCGCTCGCCGCGCTGGCGACCGAGCGCAGCGCCGATCGTCTCGGGCGTGTGGCGGATGTAATCGGGGGCGACGAGTCCGCCGCTCCAGCCGGTCGCCTGATCGCCGGGCTGGCCCGCCTCGAGCAGCACCGTATCGACTTCGGCCTCCGCCAGGTGCAGCGCCGTGGTCATTCCGGCGATGCCGCCACCGATGACCAGCACGTCGGCCTCGATCTCGCCGACAAGCGGAACGAGAAGCGGGCCGGGCACTGCGGTCGCGACCCACAAAGGTGTGGTCGACGGGGGTGCGCTCGACGGGCCCGCAGCGGCACCGCGGGGAATGGGCTGATGTCGCATCACCGCTCGGTCATAAGGGTAAGACTGGGCGTCGGCGCGGAGAGGGTGAACCCTCCGGCGACATCCGCACTACGGAACATGGGCATGGACCTTCGAACTCTTTCATTTGCCCGCAGGCGTTGATGTGCGGAAACGGTCAGGCGGCGGCGGGCACGGCAGGCGCGCCGCGCTCGGAGCGACGCGCGAGTGCGACGAACGCCAGCACGAAGCAGAGCGCGATCGGCGTGTTCATGATCATCGGGAGCGACATCTCGTTATTGCCGACGATGCTCACCGCGATGAAGATCGCCGTGCCCTCCTGCCGCATCAGATGCTCGATCCCGATCGCGATGTTCTCGCGCCGGGTAAAGCCGGCGAAGCGCGTGATCGTCATCACCACGCAGACCATGATCAGGTTGAGCGCGACGGTGATCCAGAACAGCGCCCCCAAATTCTGGCGCAGCACCGGCACCTGATCGAACAGGATGATCGCAAAGGCCGAAAACAGCACGATCATCGCGACGTTTTTGAGATATTTCTTGAACGCGATCGCAAAGGCCGGTCGCAGCGCGCGCAACGTGAAACCGGCGGCGGCGGGCAGTACCGTGATCGAGAAGATGTCCCAGAAGAAGCTGCCGAGCGGCACCTTCACGTCCGCCTCCAGCCCCATGAAATGCGCCAGCGCAAAATGCGCGTAAATCGGCACGACCAGAATGTAGATCATGCTGAGCAGCAGCGTCATCGACATCGACAAAGCGAGATCGCCCTTCGCCGCATCGGTAAAGAGATTGGAGAGCATCCCCCCCGGCGTCGTCGCGAGCAGCACGAAACCGACCGCCAGCGCGGGCGTCGGGGCCACGGTCAATGCCAGCGTCAGCCCGATCAGCGGCGGCACGATCAACATCGAGCAGACACCGAAAATCAGCGCGCGCTTGTTGCGGAACACAGCGCGGAAATCGTCGGCGGTGAGCGACAGGCCCATCGACGCCATGATCGCGATCAGCGATCCGGGGAGCACCCAATGGCCCAGGACGGACATCAGATCGGCATAGGTCATATCCGGATCCTTCAGGCGGGCTCGATGGTGATCGTGCAGGCACCGCTGCGGCGGATCGCGCGGCAATCGGCGACCGCCTTTTCCATGTCGTCGTCGAGGAAGCGCGCGCAGACGTTCGCCTGGATCCAGCCGAACGGCATCAGCAACCGCCCGCCGGGGCCGTAGAACAGGCCGATGTCGTAGAACGGACCGGGCGGCAGCCCATGCGTGCTGCCTGCGGCAAGATAGGCGAGGACGATGTCGCCGGCAGCCGGATAGGACGTCGCATTCTCGGGCGGGATCGCGGGCTGGGCCATGCCGGCCGGCAGCGATGCCGCGGGCATCGGCACCGAGATTTCCGGCCCAGTCCAGATCGCGTGCATCGCCTCGAACGAGGCGCGACGCCCGGCGAGGTCGCGCAGGAAAGCACAGGATTGCGGCGCAGCTTCGGGAAGCAGGCGGCAGCGTGCCGACAGGCCCGAGTTCGGCTCCGTGAAACGCACCAGATCCATCGCAAGCATACCCCTTATTTGCCCGTCGCCATCGACAGATACTCTTCCTTCTGCAGCGCGATCGGCACATTGCCGTTGCTCCAGAGGTAATCGTGAAACCGCCTGAGATCGAAGGACTTGCCCTCGCGCACCCGCGCCTCCGCCAGGAACTCGGTCGTCTGCATCTTGCCGATCTGGTAGCTGATTGCCTGACCGGGCGCGGCGGCAAAGAAGGTGGCTTCCTCGCGCGCCGTCGCTTGGTCCATCGGAACCATCGTCTCCAGATAGTGCGCAGCCTGCGCGATGGTGAAGTCCCCCAGCGCGAGCTTCACGTCCACTTCGACCCGCAGCGCGCGCAACCGTGCGAAATTATAGATGATCTCGCGCGTCTTCGGGGCATCGGCCCAGAAGCCCGCCTGAAGCATCATTTCCTCGGCATAGAAGCCGGTGCCTTCGTTCGCGCCGCTGTCATAGTAACGGCGGCGCAGCGGATCGGGGTTCCGCCAGCTAAGACTAAGCTGGAAGAAATGACCCGGCACGCCCTCATGAACGATGATCGGTCGTGGATCGCGCGCGATCGAGAGGTTGAAATAGCCGAGCTTGGGCGAGGGATCGGGCAGATAGACGGTCGCATCCTGCCCTACGCGATCGATGCTGGTGAAATCGAAAGTCCGGCCCAGCCAGCCGATCGGCGCGAGATAGGCCGGGAAAGGCTGCGCCTTGTAATGCCCGACCCAATCCGGAACCGTGAGGAGTTTGTTCGCGGTGAGAAACGCACGGACCTTGAGCTCGTCGGCGTCGAGCTGCGCGGTGACCGCACCGATCGAGCCGCCGATCGGCAGCTCGGGCAGGCCTGCGTTGCGGTTGCGCTCGAGCGTTTCGAACAACACCGAGCGCGCCCATTCCTGCCGCCCCATCGCGACGAGTTGCTCGGGCGAATACGGATAGAGGCCGACATTGCCGAGGAAATAACGATAGCTCTCGCGGCCGACGGCGGTCTGTTCGGGCAGGCCGACACGCTTCGCCTTGAGGAAAGTGGTGTAGCCGGCAAAGGCGGTTATCGCCGCATCGACCACGGCCTTGAGCCGCTTTTTCTGGCCGACATCGGCGTGGGGATAGAGCCCTGCCGCCATGCCGCGCAGACTGCTCGGAATTTCGGTGAGCTGGCTGAGCGCCACATCGACGAACGGACCGCGCATATCATCCAGGTTCGCGCGGCCGGCGGCAAGCACGGCTGGCGTATTGGCGAGCAAACGGATCACGGTGTCGATGCGCGCGCGCGACACTGGCGGGGGCGGCAGCAGCGCCTCGAATACCGGGTTGAGCGCCTGTGCCGTGTAGAAATGCGGCTGGCGGCGCCAGGCGGCGACATGGTCCATCTCCCAATGGACGCGGGCCAGCGCCGAGCCGACCAGCCGGTAATCGACCTTTTCGCTGACGTTGCGCGGCACCGCTTCCAACGCCTTCCAGTGCGCCTCGAACGCCGCGAGCTGCGCCCGCTGTGCCGCCACCCCAGCCGGTGACCAGTCGGGCACCCAGTTGGCCGGGCGGACGATGCGCGGAATGTCGTCGCTGCTCGCGGGCTGGGTGGTCGCACGCCATGCCCAGAAATCGGCACCGAGCTGCTGAACGGCCTGCTGCGCCTGCGCTGCCTGCGCCACCATCAGCATGGCGCCTCCGATCAGTGCTGCCCTGAGCGTTGCTGCAATGCCCCCACGCCGCATGTTACTTCCGGTTCTTCACGGTGCGATCGAAGAAATCGACCATCTTCTTGAACGCGAAGCGCGTCTGCGGAATGTTCTCCGCGTCCCACGGATGGTTCGCACCGGGCAGCGTGACGAGCTCGAACATCTGCTCGCGCTGGACCATCTGCTCGGCCAGCGCCATCGTGTCCGAATAGAGCACGACCGAATCGCGCGTGCCGTGGATGATCATCAACGGATCCTTGATCCCCTTCGCCTGATAGAGCGCCGACTGCGCTTCGTAGCGCTTGGGCATATCCGGTCCGTCGGGCGGGCCCATGATCCACATCTGTGCCGGGAAGGCATGCCACACGTTGGTCGCGGGCGCACCGGCGATGCCCGCGGCATAGAGGCCGGGCTTCTTCGACAGCGACATGATCGTCATCAGCCCGCCATAGCTCGAGCCCCAGATGCCGACACGCTTGGGATCGACATAGCCCTGCGCGATCAGATAGCGCACGCCGCTCTCAAGATCGTTGATGTCGGTCTCGCCGTAACTCTCATACTGCGTCTGGTTGTGCTCGCGGCCCTGCCCCCAGGATCCGCGGATGTTGACGGTCAGGACAATATAACCCTGCGCGACGAAATACTGGTCGAGCCCCCAGGTCGGGTGCGCGCGCCGCCCGCCCCATTGGTTGTGGACCGCGTCCGAATAGACCGAGCCGACGATCACCGGATATTTCTTGGTGGGGTCGAAATTGGCCGGCACGCTGACCCGCCCGAGCAGGTTCATCCCGTCGACATGGCTCGGAAACTGGACGTAGCGCGTCTTCGCCCAGGTCTGGCCGTAGAAATCCGGCTGCGGCGATTTGGTGATCTGCGCGGCCGGGCCGGGCCGGGCCGTGTCGATCATGAACAGCTCGGGCGGCAGATCGTCATTGCTGTACCAATCGGCGATCCGGCTGAAATCGGGGGCATAGACCGGCTCGTGCGTGCCGCCGGCAGCGCCGCTGATCCGCTGGATCTTCCCGCCCGCCACCGGCACGCGATAGATCTGGCGATCCTCGAGCGCGGATTCATTGGCGACGAAATAGATCTGGCGGTTCTTGGCATCGACCTCGAACGAGGCGATCTCCCATTTGCCACTGGTGATCTGGCGCGGCGTCTCGCCCGCCTTGCGCTGGTGATAGAGCTGGAGCCAGCCGTCGCGATCGGTGAGGATGATTAGCCCGTCGTCGCCGGGCGCCCAGGCAACTTCCCAATCGGGCCGCAGATGTTTCGGTTCGCGCAATTGGTAGAAGGTTTCGCGCGCGCCGCTGGCGGCATCGTAGAGATAGATTGTGTGTTCCTTAGCCTCCATGTCGGAGCCGCTGACGAACAGCCGCTTGCCGTCATGCGACAGGCCGTACCCCCACACGTCGTGCTTGGCGTCGGGACGCTCGAACAGGCGCGACGCACCGGTCGTGAGGTCGACCACGCCGATGGTCGTCTTGCTGGTCTCCTCCCCCGGAAAAGCGCGGATCACGCGGTTGTTCTGGAGCTTGCCCTTGGCGTCGTAATAGATGTCGCGCTCGGGCATGGCGCGATCATCGGCCTGCCGGAAGGCGATCGCCTTGCCGCTGTCGGCCCATTTGAAATCTTCGATATAAACCTTGGGATCGTCGCTGCCGACCAGGCGGGTGGCGCTGGCACCCTCCCCTGCGGCGGCGTCGCGCACCCACAGCTGGCCGCCGCGGGCGACCGGCGTGGCGGTGCTGGCAGCGGCGATGAAGGCGAGCTTGCTGCCGTCGGGCGAGACGGCCAGCTTCCCAATCCCGCGCTTGTCGGTTTCGACCTTGACGACCGTGCCGTCGGCGCTGCGGATGTGGAGTTGACCGCCCAGTATGAAGGCGACCCGACCGCGATCGAGAAACACTGCCTGACCGATGCCCCGCGCCTCGGCCTCGGGCTTGCTATCCTTGCCGAGGAAGGTGAGCCGGGTCTTTTTCCCGGTCTTCGGCACGTAGGACCACAGGTCGCGGAACGAATAGCCGTCGTCATTCCACAGGAAGAGCACCGCACTGCCATCCGCCGACCAGCTATAGCCTTGCGGGTCGATGCCGACGAGGCTCTTGTAGCGATAGAGTTCGTCGATCGAGAAGCTGGTGCCGGCCACCTGCGCGGTGCCCTTTGCAGGTCCTTGGGCTTGTTGGGCCGATGTCGGCGCGGCCGTACTCAGCGATGCGATCGCCAGCAGCACCGACATCGCAGGGATGGAACTGCGGAACTTCATCATCTTCCCAACACCTTCAATCACGAATCGACGCACCCGGCGCGAAACGCCGCCTTTGCCGGCGGCAGCGCTCGCGCCGCCGCCGGACTTTGCGGCCTCAGAACTTCTTACGGAAGCCGATCGTGAACCGGCGACCGATCGCGTCATAGGTGTCCCGCTCGTAAAGCTGGAACGGCGGGTTGTGATCGCCCAGATTGTCGACCGTTCCGAAGAGGCTGAAGCCCTCGGCAAAGTCATAGGACGCACTCAGATCGAAATAGCTGATCTGACCGGTCTCCGACACGGCGAGCAGAGGCATCGCCGCGCCCGATGCCTTTGCCGCAGCGATACGCCCGTCCTTCACCGAACCGATGAAGCGGTGGCGCAGCGAGAGCTGGAAGGCGTCGGAAACGTCCCACGTCAGGCGTTGCGTGAACCGCCACTTCGGGTTGGCGTTGCTGCAGCTGCCGCCGCCGATATAGCCCGCGCAGTCAATCGCCGCGACGATCGGGCTGCTCTGGACGATGCTGTTGATGAGGTAGCTGCCCGCCACATAATAGCTGAGGCGGCCCAGCGCGCCGATGTCGTGGCGGTAGTCGAGCCGGAAATCCACGCCCGCAGTCTTGATCGAGGCGATGTTCGCGTTGAGCAGCGGCACGTCATAAAGCTGGCCGTCCGACGAACGCTTGGTGAGCGGCTGACAGAAGATGTTGCTCATCGACAAATTGGCGCGGCAGGCCGTGATGACCGACTGCAGGCCGCCACCGAACGACGCGATCGCACCGGCAATCTTGATATTGTAATAATCCACGGTGAACTGGAGGTTCGGAATGATCTCCGGACGCACCACCGCGCCGACCGACCACGTGTCCGAGGTTTCCTCCCGCAAATTGGGATTGCCGCCGGTGATCGCGCGGATCTGGACGTTCTCCTGCTGGAACACATCGATCACGCTGGCCGGAACGCCCAGCGAATTGACGCAGAAGGTCCGCTCGGCAGCGGTGCGATTGGCGCCGCTGGCGTTGCAGAAGTCGGTGGCCTGCGGTGCAGTGTTGGTCGCGCCCGAATAGAGTTCGATCACGTTGGGGGCACGCACTGCGCGCTGATAAAGGCCGCGGAACTTGAGGCCCTTAACCGGCGAATATTCGCCACCGGCCTTCCACGAAACCACGCCGCCTGCGGTCGAGTAATCGGAGTAACGGATGCCGCCTTCGAACGCGAGCATCTTGATGAACGGCACGTCGGCCAGGATCGGCACGGCGACCTCGCCATACACTTCCTTGACGTCGAAGCTGCCGCCGGTCGCCTGAATCCCGGCCGATCGCGAAAGCGCCTTGCCCTGGATGTAAAGCTGGTCGGGCGTGAAGGTCGAGCTTTCCTTGCGATACTCGGCACCAACCGAGATACCGACATTCCCGGCCGGCAGCTTGAACAGTGTGCCGGTGATGCTGGCACCCGCCTGCTTCTGATCGAGCACGGTGATGTTGGTCAGGTTGGTGTAGATATAATCGATCATCGGCTTGGTCATCGACATCAGCCCGAACGGGTTGATCGTGACGCAGCGTGCATCGGCGGTCAGGCAATCATAGGGATTGCTGGGGTTGGTTAGGAACGCATTGGCGAAATTGTCGATCAGCACGCCGCCGCCCTGCACCTCGGTGATGCGGACATGACCCTGGTTGTAGAACGCCTCCCAGTTCAGCTTGTCGGTCAGCGCGCCCTTCAAGCCAAACACGAAGCGCGAGAATTCGCGGGTCTGATCGTCGGTCCGCGACCCGAAATCGAGCAAACGGCGATTGATGTTGAGCGACACGAGATTGTCCCCGTCCGCGTCAAGATTGGTGGCCAGGAACGTACGCAGCGAGGGCGACAGATAGGGATTGCGCAGATCGAACTGGAAATTCGGCAGGAAGCCCGAGCTGCTCATGGGCACCGCACCCAGTGTCGAGTTGAGTTCGCTGCGGACGTAATTGCCTTCCCAGAATGCAGTGACGCCCTCGGTCACGTCGTAATGACCGGTCAGCGCCGCCGACCAGCGCTTCATCGGCATCTGGAGATTGGTGTACGGTCGGTCGTTGAAGCCATCGCTGGTCTGGTACGCGCGCCAGCCTTCAGGCGCGAAGAAGATACCGGCGGTGCCGATCGTATTGCCGAACTGGTCCTTCTTGCCGACCAATGCGGGCGTGAAGATCGTGCCCTGCGGGGTCACGCCGTTGCCGCCAGGCACGAGGACGCCGACACCGTTCTGCACGGCATCGACCAGATAGAGCGAGGCGTGCGCGCGCGCGGCGCCCTTCACCATCGACCGGTCATAATAGCTGCCGTTGAACACGATGTTGCCGCGACCGTCGTTGAAATTGCCGCCGGCGGTGAGGTCGATATTGTAGCGCGCGGCATCGCCTTCATCGCTGATGCCGTACTGACCGCTGACTTCGAGGCCCTGGAAATTGGTCTTGGTGACGAAGTTGACGACGCCGGCCATCGCATCCGAGCCGTACACTGCCGATGCGCCGCCGGTGACCACTTCGATCCGCTCGATCATCGAGGGCGGGATCATGTTGATGTCGACCACGCCGTCCTGGCTGGCGCCGACGATCCGACGGCCGTTCTGCAGCACCAACGTCCGTGCGGCACCGAGGTTGCGCAGATTGACCGTGGCCGAGCCGTTGCCGGCGTTGGATTGCGACCCCGCGCCCGCCACCGCCTGCGGCAGTGCGTTGAGCAGTTGTTCGGTTTCGAGCGTGGCGGTCTGACGGATCTCCGCGCCGCTGATTACGTTGACCGGGCTATTCGAATCGACGTCCGGGCGCGGAATGCGCGACCCGGTTACGACGATCGCTTCGTCTTCCTGGACTTGCGGCTCGGCGGTCTGCGCCATCGCCGTGCCCGTCATCATCATGCTGACGAGCAGCGCAGAGCCGCCCCGCAACAATCCCGCCCGCATCAGTGCAATCCGCTTACTGCCCATGTCCGTTACTCCCCGAGTGGATATGCCCGCCTGCCTCGCTCCGCCCTGGCATCATGAGGTTGCGCCAATTCCGTGAACAAGTGCGTGATTTTGAGCATATCTCCAGCAACCGGTCAATTCGCCGTAGCAAAAAAATGTGAAAAATGTCGCTTTCTCGTAACAAAGCTGCCGGTGGCCGCGCGCTCGCGCACCCTTTCAAGAGTGACGCGCCTGCCCCAGTCCAGGGTTTGCTGCGGGAAATGCCGCGAGACGCGATGCCATTGAGACTGATAAATTTGGAATTTCCGCCGATTCGCCCGCAAAGAGCCGGTCGCGGCAGCCTCAACAGGTTTCGGCAGAGCATCGCGTCAAGGCCCCTTGACCAGTACCGGATCCGCGCGCATCGTATTACAAATCACGTGTTTTTAGTTATATTGCGATGACGGTGGCGCTCGTTGCGTCGCGCGACCGGAGCCGACGAGGGAGAGCGACATGCGCGCAAGAGGACTGGTGATCGCTATGCTCCTGGCCGGGAGCGTAACCCCGAACGCGTTCGGCCCCGCGCCAGCGAGCGCGCAGACGGCACCCCGGCCAGACGCCCCGCCGAGCGGCACGCGCGGCTATACCGACCTCGTCACCCTGTTCACGGCCTTCGATACCTGGCGCAAGCCGCCGGCGGTCGACGGAGTTGTCGATTTCAGTCCGGCCACGGTCGAGAAGCGCCGCGCGGAACTTCGCGCGTTCCAGGCAAAGCTTCCCGATTTCGCCGTGGCGCGCTGGGACCGGCATCAGCAGGTCGATTATCTGGCCGTCCGCGCACAGATGGATCTGCAGGATTTCAACCTCAACGTGCTCAAACCCTGGGCGCGCGATCCCGGCATGTATGTCGATGAGTTGCAGGATCTGGCCTATACCGATCTGCCGTTGAAAGGCGCGGCGCTGGCCGATTTCCGCGCGCGGCTGCGCACCATTCCCGCCTATCTTGGGCAGGCGAAGACCAACCTCGACGCGGTCGCTGCGGATTATGCCGACCTTGCACTTCACAGCCTCTCGCACGGCGACGGTGTCGGCCACGGCATGCCGTATCGTGCGGTCGAGCCCGAGGGGCTGATCGGCTGGTTCGCCGATTTGCACGGCCGTGCCCGGGAGCAGCAGCCCGAGCTGGTGGGCGAGATCACGGCGGCCGAGACCGCAATCCGCGGCTTTCGCGACTGGCTGACCGCGGCCCGCCCGACGATGACGGCGCGCGCCGGGGTCGGCAAACCGGCGTATGACTGGTTCCTCGCCAATGTCCGGCTGATGCCCTTCACCTCGGACGAGGTGGTGACGATCGCCAAGCGCGAGCTCACCCGTTACTGGGCCGACTACACCACCGAGCGGCACCGCAACCGCAAGCTGCCCGAGCTGCAGCTACCCAAATCGGCCGCGGAATATGAGTCGCAGCTCGCCGGCACCGACACCAAGATCCGCAAATGGCTGAAGGATGAGGAGATCATCACGATCCCGGACTATATTCCGGGCACCTATCAGGAAGTCGGGTTCAACGCGCCTTGGATCGTCCGCCCGACCGGGCCGATGTTCTGGGAACAGATCCAGTTCCGCGACGCCTCGCCCGACCATCTCCACGCGACCTTTCCCGGCCACCGCTTCGACGGGATGACCGCCAAGCGCGTCACCGATCCGATCCGCAGCCGGATCGGCGACAGTGGCCGCACCGAAGGCTGGGGCTTCTATCTGGAGGAGACCGCGCTCCAGCTCGGCCTGTTCGACGACCGGCCGCGCACGCGCGAGCTGATCTACATCTTCGGCCTGTTCCGTGCGGCGCGGACGATCGGTGACGTCGAGATGCAGCGCAACGAAATGACCGTCGGCGAGACGATGCAGTTCTGGAAGAAATGGACGCCCTATCTCGACGACAATGTCGCGCGCACCGATGCCGGAATCTACATCCGGCGGCCGCCGGGCTATGGCATGACCTATACGATCGGGGCGCTGCAGCTGCAGCAATTGCTGGTCGATCGCCGTCGCCAGCTCGGCGAGAACTTCTCGCTGCGCGACTATCACGATTATCTGATGAACACTGGTCGCTTGCCGGTGTCGCTGCTGCGCTATGATCTAACCGGTTATGACGACGAGATACAGCGCTTCTGGCATCACGTGCCGCTATCGGAGGTGCCGCGCTAGCTTTCGGACGACGTTGGAATCATGCGCTTGATTGGCGCGGGCTAGAGCACCGCCGTCGCTTCGATCTCGACGAGGAAATCCGGCGACGCCCAGAAACGTGTTGGGCGCTGGCGTCGCGTCGCCGTAGATGTTGGCTGGGGTAGCGCCGCCTTCCGCCAGTACGGCGCGAGGAGGCTCGTGTGCGTAATCCTTCCGGCTCTCCGGGGGAAACGGGCGCGAGCCATGCCACCCCCTTTCGGCATGGGCCACACGATCGATGCCGACGAGAAGCTGATCGTCACCTCCCATAATGGCACTCTCTCAGGCATGACCGCGCTGCCGTCGACAGAATCGGCGTGGTCACTGGGGCGGTCGGTGCGGCCAGATCGCTTATGGTGCCCGGCGCTGCGGAATAGTCGCGCGCTGGCGGTCCTGGTTGCGCCCCGGAATTGGTCAAATCAGATGGCCGAGACCCGATCCCTAACCAGCGCCGGTCGCGAAAAGCCGAAGGAAATAGCCGGTGAACCGCCGCGCATCGCGCTCTACAGTGGCGGGGGCATCAGGCGAGATGCCCCATAAGCGACGATTATGCTGGGTCGTGCAAAGACCCAGCAGCATCTGGGCCATCTCCACCGGATCCTCGTCCCGCAGGGAGCCCGCGGCAATCTGGCCCCGCAAATATCCTGCCAGCGCGTGTTCGACCCGCATTGCGGCGCGTTCGTAGAAGATTCGGCCCAATTCGGGGAAGCGCCCGCTCTCGCCCGCGATCAGTCGCCACGCCCCCACGGCATCAGGCTGCGCGGTCTTTTGCATGAAGCTGCGGCAGAAAGTGACCAGCGTCGTTTCCAGATCGGCCGAAGCGAGCAGGCCACGTTCGAGTTCCTCGCGGAAATCGACGGTGACATCCTCGATGACGGCGGCGAACAGTTCCTCCTTGGAGCGGAAATAGCTCCATAACGTCGCCTTTGATCCGCCCAATTCGCTCAGCAGGCCGGACATCGACGTCGCCGCATAGCCCTCCTCCAGGAACGAACGCCGCGCGGCGGCGACGATCGCCCGCCGCCGATCCTGCTTGCGCGCCTCGCGCTTGCCAAGCGGGGCCGTGTTGGGTTCCATGCTCATAATCGTACTATAGGGTACACTTTTCGATTGACAACTGTTCACGCGCATCCCATTTGAAAAACTGTACCCCCTAGTACGGCTTTTGACATGACCCTGATGATATTGCGGCAGGCGACCCGTCCGATGACGCCGATCGCCGTCCTCCTGCTTTCGGCTTGCGCGACCGTCCCGAGCCTCGGGCCGGCGCCGACAATGACCCCACCGACGGCTTATGCTGCGGACACGACATTTGCCGGAGCCGATCGCGCGGCGTGGCCGGATCAGGCGTGGTGGCACGATTACGGCGATCCGCAGCTCGACGCGCTGATCGCCGAAGCGATGGCGGGCACGCCCGATCTCGCCGCGGCGGTGGCGCGCGTCCGCCAGGCCGATGCCTATGTCCAGCAAGCCCGAGCGGCGCGCCTGCCAACGCTCGACGCGAGCGGCAGCGTCGGGGGCGCCAAGCAGAGCTATAACAACGGTATTCCTGCGGCCTTCGTGCCGAAGGGCTGGAACGATACCGGCAAGCTCGAGGCCGATCTCGGCTTCGATCTCGACCTGTGGGGGCGCAACAAGGCATCCTATGCGGCGGCCCGGTCGGACGCGGAGGCGGCGCGGCTCGACCTCGCGCAAGCGACGCTGACGCTTTCGACCAGCATCGCCGATGCGTATGCGACGCTTGCCCAGCTCTTTGCCGAGCGCAGCGTGCAGGCAACCGCGCTCGATATCCGCCAGCAGACCGAGCGGCTCACCGCCGACCGCGTCGCCGCCGGGCTCGACACGCAAGCCGAGCTCAAACAGGCGCAATCCGCCGTCCCCGCGGCGCGCGCCGACATTGCCGCGACCGACGAACAGATCGCCCTGACGCGCAACCGCCTGGCCGCGCTGCTCGGCAAGGGGCCCGATCGCGGACTCGCCATTACCGCGCCGACCGCGATCATCGTTGCACGCGGCCTGCCCGAAGACGTCACGACCAATCTGATCGGCCGCCGCCCCGACATTATCGCGGCCCGCACCCGCGTCGAGGCGGAGGCCAGCCGCATCAAGGTCGCGCGCGCCGCTTTCTACCCGGATATCAAGCTCAGCGCGGTGTTCGGCGTTCAATCGCTTGGCCTTGGTTCGCTGTTCAACAGCGGATCGACCTTCGGCAATGTCGGACCGGCGATCAGCCTGCCGATCTTCCGCGGCGGTGAATTGCAAGGGCGCTATCGCCAGGCGCGCGGCCTTTATGACGCAGCCGTCGCGACCTACGACCAGACGGTGACCGACGCCTATCGCGCCGTGGCCGATGCCGTCGTCAGCCAGCGCGCATTGGCGACGCGCCTGTCCGAATCGCGCGCGGCGCTGGCGGCGGCACAGGCGGCCTATGCGGTGGCTCGCCAGCGCTACGAAGGCGGACTGTCGCGCTTTACCGATGTTCTTACCGCGCAGGACCGGGCGCTCCAGTCGCAGCGCACCGTCGCCGACCTCCAGGCGCGCGCCTTCACGCTCGATGTCGCGCTCGTGCGCGCGTTGGGCGGTGGTTTCTCCCCGACCGTGGCCATTTCCCGAACGCTCACGGACCAGACCAGTAAGGACCAGACTCATGGCTGATGCCGATCCCACGCCGCGCCAATTCCACCAGACCGAGACCCCGGACATGGCCACCGACAGCACAATGCCCACCACCCGCAAGCGCCTGCTGACCGGCATCGGCGCGATCGTGCTGCTATGCGGCGCAGGCTATGGCGGGTGGTATGCGGTGGTCGGCAGCCACCGGGTCGAGACCGATAACGCTTACGTCGGTGCGGATACCGCACAGGTGACGCCGATGGTGTCGGGGCAAGCGATCGCAGTGCTCGCTGCCGACACGCAGGCGGTGAAGCGCGGTGACGTGCTCGTCCGGCTCGACGACAGCGATGCGCGCATCACGCTCGCCAGCGCCGAAGCCGATCTGGCCAAGGCACGCCGCCAGTTCGGCCAGAGCGCGGCAACCAGCAACGCGCTGGCGGCGCAAGTCGATGCGCGGCGCGCCGATATCGCCAGCGCCCAGGCCCAGCTCGTGTCGGCGCGTGCCGGCTTTGCCAAAGCGCAGGTCGATTTCAACCGCCGCCAGAAACTCGCACCCAACGGTGCCGTCTCAGGCGACGAACTGACCTCGGCCACCAATGCGCTGGCCGCCGCGCGCGCAACACTCGATCAAGCGCGCGCTGCGGTGGCGCAGGCAACCTCGCAACAGGGTGCGGCGTCGGGCAATCTCGCCGCCAACCAGGCCTTGATCCAGGGCACCACCGCCGCCACCGCGCCCGACGTGCTCGCCGCCGAGGCCCGTGTCCGCCAGGCAAGGCTCGACCTCGATCGGACGATCGTGCGCGCGCCGATCGACGGCGTGGTCGCGAACCGCAGCATCCAGATCGGCCAGCGCGTCGCGCCTGGCACGACGGTGATGCGGATCGTCCCGGTCAACCAGATGTACGTCGATGCAAATTTCAAGGAAGGGCAGCTCGCCAAGGTGAAGCCGGGCCAGGCGGTGTCGCTGACCTCCGATCTGTATGGCGACGACGTCGCCTATCACGGTCGGGTCGTCGGCTTTTCGGGCGGCACCGGCTCGGCCTTCGCGCTGATCCCCGCGCAGAATGCGACGGGCAATTGGATCAAGGTCGTTCAGCGCCTGCCGGTCCGCGTCGCGCTCGATCCGAAGGAACTCGCCGCGCATCCGCTGCGGGTCGGCCTGTCGATGACCGCTGAGATCGATACCGCCGCGCACTAGCGCACACGTCGGCACAAGCTTGTCGGGGCGTTCCTTCCCGAACGCCAGAGACCGGGGTCCCCCTCCCGGCTCGGGAACGTCCCGTCGAGGGCAGGCGGGTTCGCGTAGACCGACCCGCCTGCCAGCCTGATTACGAACATTGCAACACGGCGCTCCGGCGCCAGCAGGAGTAAGGCGGCGATGGCCGTTCAGGAAGACTTCAAGCCCTTGACCGGGACCACCCTGCTGTTGGCGGGCATGGTGTTGGCGCTGACCAATTTCATGGTCGTGCTCGATACCACCATCGCCAACGTCTCGGTCGCGCACATCTCCGGCTCGCTCGGCATATCCTCGACGCAAGGGACGTGGGTCATAACCTCCTACGCCGTTGCAGAGGCGATCTGCGTGCCGCTCACCGGCTGGCTTGCCGGGCGTTTCGGCACGGTGAAGACCTTCATTCTGGGAATGCTCGGTTTCGGCCTGTTTTCGACGCTGTGCGGTTTATCGAGCAGCCTGACCATGCTGGTCGCGTGCCGGATCGGCCAGGGCCTGTGCGGCGGCCCGCTGATGCCGCTCAGCCAGACGCTGCTGCTGCGCATCTTTCCGAAGGAACAGCAGGGCCAGGCGATGGGCCTGTGGGCGATGACCACCGTGACCGCGCCGATCCTTGGCCCGATCCTGGGCGGCACGATCAGCGACAGCTGGTCGTGGCACTGGATCTTCTTCATCAATATCCCGATCGCCGCTTTGTGCGCGTTCGGCGCATACCGCTTGCTATCGTCCGCCGAGACCCGGACCGAGAAACTGGGGATGGACAAGGTCGGCCTCGGGCTGCTCGTGATCTGGATCGGCGCGCTGCAGATCATGCTCGACATCGGACGCGAGCATGACTGGTTCGGCGACACGACGATCGTGATCCTCGCCATCGTCGCGGCGATCGGCCTTGCCGTGTTCGTCGCCTGGGAAGTCACCGAGCGACAGCCGATCGTCGATCTGCGCGTGTTTCGCCACCGCGGCTTCACCGTTTCGGTGATCAGCCTTGCCTTCGCCTTTGCGACGTTCTTTGCCTCCGCAGTGCTTATCCCGCAATGGCTTCAGACCAGCATGGGCTATACCGCTACTTATGCCGGCTATGTCACCGCCTTTACCGGGGTCGGCGCGGTCGCGATGTCGCCGATCGTCGCCAAGCTGATGGACCGCGTCGATCCGCGTGGCCTCGTCTGCTTCGGCATCCTCTGGCTGGGCGCGACGTCTTTGCTGCGGGTCTATTGGACCAGCGGGGCGGATTTCTGGACGCTGGCGATGCCGCAGTTGCTGCAAGGGATCGGGATGCCGTTCTTCTTCATCCCGCTCACCACGATCGGGCTTGGCGCGGTGGAACCCGAGGAAACCGCCTCGGCAGCAGGCGTGATGAGCTTCCTGCGCACGATGGCCGGCGCGATCGGCACGTCGGTATCGACTACGCTTTATGCCAACAACGCCGTCGTCGCGCGCAGCGAGATCGTGTCGAAGCTCAACGCCGACTCGACGAGCAGCGCGCTGCAGGCCAGCGGCTTCTCGCTCGATCAGGTGCGCGGCGCGATCGAGCAGACGGTCACGCAGGAAAGCTATGCGATGGCGATCAACCATCTCTTCCTGCTGTCGGCGATCGTTTTCGCCTTTGCCGCGATGATCATCTGGCTATCGCCCCGCCCTACCCGCGCGATCGAGGCCGGTGCGGCGCATTGATCGGGATCGCTGGGATTGCCTCTGCTTTCCGGCGCATGAAGGCGTCGGAACGCTGCAGCGACCAGCTAAACATCTGCACCCGAGGCATGTTTCAAGAAAAGGATAGCGTACGCTATAGTTTATGATAGTCTTGCGTATCGATACCGTGTTGGGGGAGCATGAGTATGAGACGATACGCGACGCTTTGCGCTGGTCTGGCACTGGCATGGAGCCATTCGGCTGCGGCGCAGACACAAGGCGATCCTGCGGTGCCGCGCGGACAAACGGCCACCGATCCGGCGCCCGGCGCACGGCCGGAGAATGAAAAACTGCCCGATATCGTCGTCACCGCGCAGCGCCGCGAGCAATCGCTGCAGAAGGTGCCGATCAGCGTTACTGCCTTTACCTCCGCGAGCATCGCGGCGCTGACCGCCGAATCGATCGGCGACCTCGACACCTTCACGCCTGGCCTGACGATCAACGATACCTCGGTCACGCAGCCGAGCTTCACCGTCCGCGGCGTGGCGACCGACGATTTCGGGATCGGTACCGATCCCTCGGTCGGCATCTTCGTCGACGGCATCTATTCGGGGCGATCGGGCTCATCGCTGATCTTCTTCAACGATGTCGCCCGTGTCGAAGTGCTGAAGGGGCCGCAAGGCACGCTGTTCGGGCGCAACACCTCGGCCGGGGCGATCTCGATCATCACCAACAAGCCGAACGCTACGCGCTCGTTGAGCGGCACGGTGCAAGTCGGCAATTTCAAGAAAGTCCGCGGCGATGCGACGCTCAATCTGCCGCTGACCGATACGCTGTTCCTGCGCCTGAACGGCGTCGCCAATTACCGCGAAGGCTATCTCAAGGACGCGCTGACCGGCCGGCGACGCGAGAGCGAGAATAACAAATCGGGGCGCGCCGCGTTACGCTGGGCGCCGAGCGACGCGACCGATTTCGTGCTCGCCTACGATCACGATAACACTGCCAAGGACGGCCCGTTCGCGATCGGCATCAGCGACAATGCGCTCAGCAAAGATCCAGCCGGGCCTTACACCAACGACGTGATCGGCGACAAGGAAACGCGCTTGCTAAACGCGGTGTCGTTCACCGCGACGCACCGCACCGGGCCGCTGACCTTGACCAGCATCAGCTCGTTCAAGCATTTCGAGACGCACAATCGTGAGGATGAGGACGGCACTGCCGATCCGACGCGCTATTTCGACACCGAGAATATCGAGAAGAACAGCAGCCTGTACCAGGAGTTGCGCGTCGGCTTCGACAATGATCGGCTGAGCGCGATCGTCGGCGGCAGCTATTTCCACGAACGCGGGCGGCAGACCAGCGCGGCGACCTTGCTGAGCGACTCGGTCGATCGCTTGCTCGGCCAGGTGGCCGGTTTCCCGGTCTTCACGATCCTCAACACCTTCGGCGGCTTGCCGGTATTCGGCCAGCAATTCCGCGAGGATATGAACAACCGCGCGGCGAACGATTCGCTCGCCGCGTTTGGCGATGCGACCTACAAGGTCTCGGACCGGCTGAGCTTGACCGCCGGCATCCGCTACACGCGCGATTTGAAGAAGTTCACGTGGCTCAACGGTGGGTTCGACGCGTCCGGGCTGGAGACGCTGAACGCGCCGGGCGCGCTGTACAATGCCATTACCGACGCGGTCCTTGGCATATCGCCCTTTCCCAACGGAGCATCGATCAGCGCCGCCGACTTCTTTCGCGCTACGGTTGGCCCCAACGGCCTGATTTTCGATGTCGGTGCCTTGGAGGGCGTCCCCTTCACGCGGCGCGCGAGCTTCAGCGACGTGTCGCCGCGCTTCGTCGTGCAATATGATCCCAGCCCCGATCTGCACCTCTACGCATCGGCATCACATGGCTATAAGGCTGGCGGCTATAATTCGACCGAGATCAACTCGTTCTTCGCGCCCGAACGGGTGTGGAATTTCGAGGGCGGCTTCAAATCCGAGCTGTTCGACCGCCGCGTCCGGTTCAACCTTTCGGGCTATTATTTCAAATATCGCAACCGCCAATCGATCAGCCTGGAAAACACCGGCAGCGCCTTGCCGCAGTACATTACGCGATCGGGGGATTCGCAGGCGTATGGCGTCGATCTCGATACCCAATTCGTCGTGTCGCGTGATCTGACGCTCGGTTTCGTCGCCGGTGCGATCGATTCGACCTGGGTCACGCGGATCGAGCAAGGCGTGAACATTTCCGGGCAGCCGACCGGCGAGCCGAGCTTCCGCGGCGTCGCCAGCGCGCATTACAAGCATGACTTCGGCGCGGGTACGCTGTTTGCGGACGCAAGCTACAGCTACACCTCGAAGGCGCGGATCAACGCCGCGACGCGCGCGACCGACGCGGCGATCGCGCCGTTCGTCGATTTCTCCAAGCTCGGCGCGCTCCGCTCGGCGCGCAACATCATCAACGCGCGGATCGGCTGGCGCTTGCCGGGCGACCATGTGTCGATCTCGGTGTACGCCGAGAATCTGCTCAACAAGAAATATTACCGCACGCTCAACACGATTTCGGCCGCCATCTTCCAGACGCCCTATGTCCGCGCCGAGCGGCCGGGCTTCTACGGTGTCGAGCTGGGCTTCAAATTTTAGGGAGAGAAAGATGCACAAGAAACTCCTGGTGCTGGGGGGCAGCTTGAGCCTCGCGCTGCTCGCCGGTTGCGGTGGGCCGAAGACCGATGCGCAGGGCTTCGTGATCGACCCCGATTTCGAAAAGACGCTGCAAGGCAAATTACTCGACGCCAAGCCCGGTGATGTGGTGACGATCCCGGCGGGGAAGTACGCGCTCAGCCGCAGCCTCAGCCTCACCGCCAATGGCGTGACGGTGAAGGGGGCGGGGATGGACAAAACCATCCTGTCCTTCGCCAAGGCGACATCGGGCGCGGAGGGGATGCTGGTCACTGGCGACGACTTCACGATCCAGGATCTGGCGTTCGAGGATACCAAGGGCGACGCGCTGAAGATCAACGGCACCAAGAATGCCGTGATGCGCCGCGTGCGCGCGTCGTGGAGCGGCGGCTCCAAGGCCAGCAACGGCGCTTATGGTCTCTACCCGGTGCAAGTCACCAACGTGCTGATCGAGGATTCGGTGGTGAAGGGCGCGTCGGATGCCGGAATCTATGTCGGCCAGTCGAACAACATCATCGTCCGCAACAACCGCGCCGAGGGCAATGTCGCGGGGATCGAGATCGAAAATTCGAGCCATGCCGATGTCTATGGCAACACCGCGACCGACAATGCCGGTGGCATCCTGGTGTTCAACATGCCCAATCTGCCGGTCCCGGGCAGCAAGACGCGCGTCTATAAGAACACCGTTTTTGCCAACAACCACGCCAATTTCGGCGCCAAAGGGAGCGCAGTCAGCTCGGTCCCGCCGGGCTCGGGGGTGATCGTCAATTCCAACGACGATGTCGAGATTTTCGACAACGACCTGAAGGATAACAAGACCGCCAACGTCATCATCTCGAGCTATTTCTCGACCGGCTTCGATACCAAGAACGGGATCGCGGCGGCCTATGATCCGTATCCTGAGAACATCTTCGTCACCGGCAACCGCTTTTCGGGCGGGGGCGACGATCCCGGTGGCCGTTTCACTGAGATGAAGGCGCTTGCGGGCGGACGTTTGCCCGACGTGCTGTGGGACGGCTTCGTCAATCCGAAGCTTAAATCCCCCGGGATTTGCGTGCGCAATGGCGCGGCGAAGCTGATGAATGTCGATGGACCGGGCAAGTTCGCCAAAGCGCGGATCGACACGTCGGTGGATTGCGCGCCGGCCACGCGTCTTCCCGAAATTGCCCTCCCCGCAGCCATGACGAAGGACAGTGGCAAGCCGTGATGCAGAGCGTGTTCGCGTACCCCCTTTCCCGTTCGCGCTTCCCCGGCGGAGGCCGGGGCCCAGTCGGAAAGGTTGACGAGGCCGGGCGGAACGCTGCCATCCCAGCGTTCCGCGACTGGGCCCCGGCCTTCGCCGGGGAAGCGATCCTTGTGGTCCTCGTCCTGCTCGCGGTGCTGCTGCTCGCGGGATGCGGCGGTGCGCCGCGCGTGGTGACGTTTCATGCCGAGGACAATCCCGCGAAGCTTTCGGAGTGGGGGCTGTTCACCCGCAGCGACGGGCGGCTTGCCCCGCGCGAAGGCATGGTCACGTACGAACTCAACACCCCGCTGTTCAGCGATTATGCGCAGAAATGGCGGACGATCTGGATGCCCAAAGGGGTCCACGCGAAATACGATCCGGATAAATGGTTCGATTTTCCGGTCGGCACGATCATCACCAAGACCTTCTATTATTCGACGCCAGCCGGCGCCGCGGTTCCGCAAGCCAGCGGCGAGGTGCTCAAGGTCACGCCCGCCGCGTACCAGACCGGGGTGACGGGGCTCGACCTCAGCCATGTCCGGCTGATGGAAACGCGGCTGCTGGTGAAGCGCGCGAGTGGCTGGGTCGCCTTGCCCTATGTCTGGAACGCCGATGGCAGCGACGCGACGCTTGAGCGGACCGGGGCGGAGGTTCCGCTGACCCTGGTCGATGGCGCGCGCCGGGATGCGTTCAGCTATACCGTGCCTAATCAGAACCAATGCGCCGGTTGCCATGTGCAGGATTACCGCACGCGCGCGGTCAACCCGATCGGGCTCAAGGCGCGCCACCTCGACCGGGTGTTTCCGGGTGAGGGTGGGGAGATCAACCAGCTGCGTCGCCTGATGGCGGTCGGCTATCTCACCGGCGTACCGGGCCAGGCGCCGCCCGCCAATGCCAATTGGCAGGACGAGAAAGCCGGGACGGTGGCGCAGGCGCGCGCCTATCTCGACATCAATTGCAGCCATTGCCACAACCGTGTGGGTGCGGCGCGCACCTCCGGACTGTGGTTGGACGCGCAAACCGTCGATCCGCGCATTCTCGGCCTGTGCAAGCCCCCGGTCGCCGCCGGGCGCGGCACCGGAGATCGGCCCTTCGACGTCGTGCCGGGGCAGCCCGATCGCTCGATCCTGACCTATCGGCTCGCCAGCACCGATCCGGGCGAGATGATGCCCGAAGTCGGCCGCACGCTGGCGCATGGCGAGGGGCTTGCGCTCGTCACCCGCTACATCGCGATGATGAAGGGCAAGTGTGACGCGGTGAACGGGCCGGAACGGGCACCGGCGCAATGAGCTGGTCAAATTGGTCGGGCAGCGTCGGCAGCACCGCGCCGGTCTTACGGCCGACCAGCGAAGCGGAGCTCGGACAGATGGTGCGCGGCGCGACCAGCGTCCGCGCGGTCGGGGCGGGGCATTCGTTCATGCCGCTTTGCGATTCCAGCGGCATCATCGTCAGCCTGGAAGATATGGCGGGCGCGCTGACCGTCGCGCCCGACCGCCGCACCGCGCGCATCCCCGCAGGATGGAGCATCAAGCGGCTAACCGCAGCACTGTTCGCGCAGGGCCTCGCGCTTGCTAATCAGGGCGACGTCAATCCGCAGGCGCTGGCGGGGGCAATGGCGACGGGCACGCACGGCACCGGGCCAGAGCTCGGCAGCCTGTCGACCTTCGCGCGCGGCTTCCGGCTGATCGGTGCCGATGGCGAAGCGGTCTGGTGCGATGTCGACACCAACCCCGACCTGTACGAAGCGCAGCGTCTGTCGCTCGGCATGTTCGGCATCGCGACCGAGATCGTCGTGGATGTGATACCGGCCTTCCATCTGTCCGAACGGATCGAGAAGAAGCCGTGGGGCGAAGTCCGCGAACGCTATGACGAGCTGGTGACGCAGCAGCGCCATGTCGAGTTCTGGCTCTTTCCCCATGCCGATAGCGTGATCCTGAAGACGCTCGAGCTGACCGACCCGTGCGATCCGCCGCGATCGACGTCCGACGTGGACGAGGCCATGTTCCGGCGCCTGCTCAATCTCGGCGCCTGGGTTCCGCCGCTGATCCCGACGCTCCAGCGGCTGATGATGAAGACCGATATGGATGGCGGACGGCGCGGCCCGGCGCACGCGATCTTCCCGTCGGACCGCACGATTCCGTTTGAGGAAATGGAATATGAAATGCCGCGCGCGATTGGGCTGGAGACACTCGAAGAAGTCGTCGGCTGGATCCGGCGCAAGCGGTTGCCGGTCGCCTTCCCGTTCGAATATCGCGTCGTCGCGGCCGATGACATCTGGATGAGCCCGATGAACGCCGGGCCGGTTGCGGCGATTTCGATGCACCAATATGCCAAAATGCCGTGGCGCGATCTGTTCGGCGAGGCCGAGGCGATCTTTCGTGCGGGCGGCGGGCGGCCGCATTGGGCCAAGCGCCACACGCTCAAGCGCGCCGATGTCGACATATTGTACCCGATGGCGGAGCGTTACCGCGCCGTGCGCCGCGCCGCCGATCCGTCGGGCAAGTTCCTCAACCCCCATTTGGCCGAGCTGTTTTCCTGATGGACGATCTTGAACTCCACGGCGCTTTGATCGGCCAGCAAGGGTCGCGCGCTTCGCTCAACACGCCGGTACTGGTGCTCGATATTGATCAACTCGATGCCAACATCGCGGCGATGCAGGCGCTGGCCACCGGGCACGGCGTCGCGCTCCGGCCGCACGGCAAGACGCACAAAAGCGTCGACATCGCGCGGCGCCAGATCGCGCAGGGCGCGGTCGGCCTGTGCTGCGCCAAGATCGGCGAAGCGGAAGTGTTCGCCGATGGCGGTATCGACGGGCTGCTGATCACCTCGCCGGTCGCCGCACCGGCGGCGATCGTCCGACTGGCGGCGTTGGCCGGGCGCAGTGCAGGGCTGATGGCAGCGGTGGATGATCCCGGCGTGGTCGCACGGCTTCAGCACGCGCTGGCCGAAGCGGGTACGACGCTTGACGTGGTGATCGACATTGATCCCGGCATCCGCCGCACCGGTGTGGCGTCGCCCGAGGCGGCGGTCGCGCTCGCCGACGCGATCGCGGTGTGCGACAACATCACGCTGCGCGGGGTGCAATGCTATTGCGGGATCCAGCAGCATATCGAGGACTATGCCGCGCGCCGTACCGCGATCGTCGAGCGCACCGCTTATCTGTCGAGCGTCATCGCCGCGCTGATCGAGGCTGGCTATCCGCCGGAAATCGTCACGGGATCGGGCACGGGCACGCACCGTATCGATCTTGAGCTCGGCGTTTTTACCGAGCTTCAGGCCGGGTCGTATGTCTTCATGGACAAGCAATATCTCGATTGCGATCTTGTCGGCGACGGCACCACCCCGTTCGCCCCGTCGCTTGCGGTCGATGCACGCGTGGTCAGCGCCAATCACGATGCGCTGGTGACGATCGACGCCGGTTTCAAAGCGCTGTCGACCGATGGCGGCGCGGCACAGGTGTGCAGCGGCGCACCGGCAGATGCGATGTTCGTGTTCATGGGCGACGAACATGCCGCTTTGGTCGCGCCGGGGATCGGCACGACGCTGCGTCCGGGGGATGCGGTGAGCCTGACGGTGCCGCATTGCGACCCGACGGTGAATCTTTACGACAACTATCATGTCGTGCGGGGCGGGACGCTGGTCGAGATCTGGCCGGTCAGCGCGCGCGGGCGCGCACGGTGACGCCCCGCGCCGGTCACGTCGCGGCCATCTTGGTCGTCGGCGTGATCGGCGTTTTGATCGCCGGGTTGCAGCCGCAACTGCTCGGTGCGCTGGCGCTCGAAGGGCGGCTGTCGGTGGCGGCGCTGGGGGGCCTTGCCACGGTGGAATTGCTGGCGATGGGGATCGCCGCCGGTGCCGCGAGCTTCATCCTGCCAGCGAACCGGTTGCGCGCGATCGCGCTGTGCGCGTTGCTGGCAACCGGGCTGCTCGATCTTGCGACGCCGCTATGCAGTGGCGGCGGCATTTTCGCCGTGCGGATCGCCGCCGGTCTCGGCGAGGGCGTGCTGATCTGGATCGCGATCGGCTTCATCGTCGGCACTGCCCGACCCGAGCGCTGGTCGGGAATCTATCTTGCGCTCCAGACGCTCGCCCAATGCGCGCTCGCTACTATCATTGGGCTGTTCGCCGCGAGCAGTAGCGGTGGGTTCGGCACGCTCGGCGTGGTGACGCTCGCGGGCATTCTGGCGGTGTGGTGGATGCCCGATGCGCACGCCGTCAGCGGCGGAGATGCGGCTGACGGGACGCTGCCGCGCGGACGCGGGCTGCTCGCTTTGGCCGGTGTCCTGCTCTACCTCGCCTTCGTTGTGGCCGTGTGGGTCTATATCGAGCCGCTCGCGCTGCAGCGCGGCGTGCCGACGCGGACGGTGCATCTGATCGTGCCGCTGTCGCTCGCGATGCAAGTGATCGGCGCTGGCGCCGCGACGGTGCTTGCGGGGCGCGTACCGCCACGCACGACGATCGTGTGCGTGGGAGCACTCAACCTTGGCTTGCTCGCGGCGATGGCGGCGGCACCGCCTGGCCTGTTCGTTGTGGCGAGCGCGCTGTTCGGTTTCCTGTGGCTGTTCGCGATGCCGTTTCAGGTGCCGCTCGTCATCGCCGCCGATCCGACGCGGCGGTCGGCGCACCTGATCGGGGGCGCGCAATTGCTCGGATCGAGCCTTGGCCCGCTGCTCGCGAGCGCACTCGTCACCGACAGCGATGTCGCGCCGGTGGTGCTGTTCGGGGCGATTTGCCTCATTGTGGCGGTGTTGGCGCTGGTGATTGCCGGATCGGTGCGTCATAGCGCCGACGCATGACGCCCCCCGTTGTTTCGAAACGCGCGCAACCCAAGCAGGAACGCGCACATCTGACCTATGAGCGCTTGCTCGACGTTGCGGGCACGCTGCTGGCCGAGGTCGGGATCGATCGCATTTCGACCAATATGATTTGCGCCCGCGCCAAGCTGACGCCGCCCGCATTGTATCGCTATTTCGACGGAAAATACGCGGTGCTGGAGGCGCTTGGGCGGCGTCTGATGGCGCGGCAGAACGTCGTGCTCGAACAATGGATCGCGCGCCATGTCGATCACGGCGTGGACGCGTTGCGCGACGGGGTCGAGGAATTGCTCCACGAAACCGCTGCCGTCACGCAGTCGGAACCGGGTGCGGTGTGGATCCTGCGCGCGCTGCACGCCACGCCGCAACTGGTGCATGTCCGCCTCGAATCGCACCGGTATGTGACCGATCAGCTCGTCGCCGCCTATGCGCGGCACCTGCCGCACGTCGATCGCGGCGATCTGTGGCAACGCCTCCGGCTGGCGGTCGAGCTCGGTTTTGCGGTCGATGAAATGCTGCGCGAGGAGGATCGCATCGCCCCCGAACGCGCCTTCAAACATGTCGCCGCGTTGCTGCGGGTCGATCTCGCCGACTGAGCCCCCCGAGGAAAGCACGCAAGCGGCGCACGAAGCAGGCGTCAACGCGCGCCTGCTTACCTGGAAGCACGACGGCAACCTTCCCGCGACACGCCGCGCGCGCAAAATTTCTTCGGCAATCGTGCAAATCCTGTCCGGTATTTGATCGCCCGCGGCGTCCTTCCCGCGAGGAGACACGCGTCCGTCGGTACAGGCGGTCGTCGCTTTGGACAGTCGACGGTCGCACGCCGGGCAGTTGCCTCCTCACAGAGTTGATCGCCCCGAGAGGGGCATGGCGGGGTTGGCACATGTTTGACGAGTTGAACGACGCACAGGCTTGGGGCGCTCCGTGGGAGACGGATGGACCGACCGTTCCGACCCCCGAATGGACCGTCCTGATCCCGTTTTTCAACGAACGCACCCTGCTGCCGGCCACACTCGCCAGTCTCGCCAAGCAGGACGTGCCGTTCGAACTGATCCTGATCGACAATGCCTCCACCGATGGGGGCGGGGACTTTGCGGCGGACATCTGCCAGCGGCTCGGCCTCAGGTTCAAACTGCTGACCGATCGGCGGCCGGGCAAAGTCAACGCGCTGCAGACCGGCCTGACGCGCGTGCGAACGCCGTTCGTCGCCACGTGCGACGCCGACACACTCTATCCCGCCGACTATCTGCGGCAGGCACAGGTCCTGCTCGAAGGTCGCAATGCGGTCGCTGGCGGCGCGTGTTTCATGCCGCGCGGGGCGAGCGCCGACGATCGGCGCGCGGCGATGGCACGCATGGCGCGCGCGGCGGCGCTGCTGCCCAAGCAATGCCATACCGGCGGTGCGGGACAAATCTTCCGCACCGATGCGCTGCGCCAGGCGGGCGGCTTCGATGCCGATCGCTGGGGCTATGTTCTTGAAGACCATGAGATCATGCACCGCATGGTGAAGATCGGCGCGCTGGCCTTTGGCGGGGCGCTGTGGTGCACGCCGTCGCCGCGGGAGCGCGATCGCGATTCGATCCGGTGGACGCTGGTCGAGCGCATTCTCTATCATGCGACGCCCGGTGAGGCGCGCGACTGGTTCTTCTACACCTTCCTCGCGGGTCGTCTGCGGGCGCGGCGCTTGACCAGCGACCGCATCCGCGAACGGCAATTCTATGCGCAGCCCGATTTCTCCGGTGGAACGCCCCGCCCCGCGTGAGTCGGCCCAGCGCTGCGCGCCACCCAGACACAGATCCCAAGATGCGCAGGCGCGTGCGAAGGGGGTTGCACGCGGTGCCGTTCGGCGCTCTATCCACGATCATGCCCCACGATATTTCGCCTCGGTGAGCGATGCCGGACTAAAGGCCGTTTTCCTGGCCGAGCGACCGATGTTGCTGCGGCTGCTCACCGCACGGCTCGGCAATGCTGCCGATGCGGAAGACGCGCTGCAGGACATGTGGATGAAGCTCGACCAGAATCCGGCCGCGCTGCGGGCCCAGCCGATCGCCCAGCCTGCCGCCTATCTTTACCGAATGGCAGCGAATTTGGCGGCCGACCGGCGCATTGCGGCAAGCCGCGCCGCAGCGCGCGATGCGGCCTGGCTGGAGGCGCAGCCCGGTGCCGAAGCGCAACCGGACGTCGAACGCGCCTTGCTCGGGCGCGAGCGGCTCGCGCGGATCGAGCGCGCGCTCGCCGCCATGCCGCCGCGCATGAGCCAGGCGCTGCGGCTGTACCGTATCGAGGAGATGCCCCAGAAGCAGATTGCCGAACGCCTCGGCATAACGCTGAGCGGCGTCGAGAAGCTTTTACGGCGCGCTGTTCGAGAAACGCACCAGTATAAAATCGCCGACGAGGCGGATTCGGACGATCCACATCGTCTATCGGGCGAAGGGACACAGCATCATGGCACGTGAAGCTGCCGATATCGTCGATCGCGCGATCGATTGGCATGTGCGCCAGGCCGATATGGACGCGGCCGAGTGGCACGCGTTCGTGGCGTGGCTGGAGGCCGATCCCGCCCATGCGCGGGCGTTTGACGCGATCGCCCTCGACATGTCCGTTCTGGCCGAACGCAGCGACCTCTACCCCACGCCTGCCCCCGCCCCGCAACCGCATACGGTTATGCCGGAGCTGACCCCGCAGACCCGCCGCCGCTGGGCTTGGGTCGGCGGGGGCGCCGCGCTTGCCGCAGCGGCCAGCGTGGCCGTGATCGTGCTGCCGACCGCAGCCAACCGCAGCGATCCCTATATCGTTGCAACCAAACCCGGCCAGCCGCAGCAGATTGCGCTCGCCGATGGCACGCGGATCGAACTCAACGGCGCGACGCGGCTGCGGCTCGACCGCGCCGATGCCCGCGTCGCGACGCTCGAAGCGGGCGAAGCGACCTTCCACGTGCGGCATGATCCTCGATCACCCTTCACGGTGCATTCCGGCGCGCTGACGGTGCAGGATCTCGGCACGGTCTTCAATGTCGAGCGCGACGGGGCACGGCTCGACGTACAAGTTGCCGAGGGCTCGGTCCTGTTCCAGCCGAAGCGCGACGCCGTTACGCTGAAAGCTGGCGCGGCGCTTACCGCGCGCGAGGATAGCGGCCGGATCATGCTCTCCAAGGTCGATGTCGCGACTGTCGGCGCTTGGCGGAACCATGCGATTTCGTTCTCCGACGAACCTTTTGGACGCGTCGCCACCGCGATCCGGCGCCTCGACGGGGTGACGCTGACGATCGACGCGGACTTGTCGCAGCGGCCCTTTACCGGCATGGTTCGCCTGTCCGGCAAAGCGGAGCAGGATGTGCCGCATCTGGCGGCCTTGGTTGGGGCGAAGTGGCATCACGATGGCGAGCGGTGGGTCATCTCGCCACGATAGAAGACGTGCGCTTCAGCCCGCCCTCGCCTGCGTCCTCTTTCCGATCCTGATCCTGACCGGGCAGCCGCTGGCGGCCCGCGCGGACGCGCCGCGCATCGCAATCGCGCCCCAGCCGCTCGACCGCGCCGTGATGGAACTGGCGCGGCAGACCGGGTTCGACATCATCAGCACCGAGCCCGGCCTGAGGCGGATGCGCAGCCCGCGCATCGCCGGAAAGATGACCCCGCAGACGGCTTTGCGCCGCCTGCTGGAAGGCACCGGTTTCCGCGCGGTCGCGATCGACGCGCACAGCTTTCGGATCGAGCGCGCTCCTCTCAGGGTGGTGGCGCCGCGGGTGCCAGCGCAACCGGATCGCGAAGCCTCGCCGGGCGGCGACATCATCGTGACCGCCAGCAAGCGCAGTTCCAGCTTGTTGCGCTTTCCCGGTAGCGCGATCCTGATCGGCGGCTTTGCACCCGGCGCGCAGGACACGCGTCCGCGCACGATGGACGATGTGGCGCGCGCCACCCCGGTCCTGCAGAACACCGAACTGGGGATCGGCCGCAACAAGATCTTCATTCGCGGCATCGCCGACAGCAGCTTCAACGGCGCGACACAATCGACCGCCAGCCTGTATTTCGACGAAGTCCCGCTCGGCTATTCCGGCCCCGAGCCAAGCTTGAACCTGTACGACATCAAAGCGGTCGAGGTATTGGAGGGGCCGCAGGGCACGCTCTACGGTGCCGGTGCGATCGGCGGGATCATCCGTCTGACCCCCAACGCGGTCGATCTGACACGCACCGCCGCATCGGTCAGCAGCGGCATCACCGCCACGCAAGGTGGCGAACCGGGCTTCGATGTCGCCGGGATGGCCAACCTCCCGATCGTGGAGGACCGCATCGGCCTGCGCGTCGTCGGATATCGCAGCCGCGACGGTGGCTATATCGGTGATCGTCTGCGCCGGCTTTCGAACATCAACCGCACCGATACGGAGGGCGGGCGGGCGACACTCAGGATCGACCCCGGGGCTGGCTGGAGCGTCGAGCTCGGCGCGCTGAAACAACGCATCGCCGCCGTCGATGCGCAATATGCCGAGCGGATCGTCGCGGCGCTCGACCGGCGATCGCGGCTTGCCCAGCCCTATAGCAGCGATATTTCGCTCCTCCGCGCGGTCGTGCGCAAACGGTGGGACAGCGGGCTCGAGCTGCTGTCCGCGACCGGCTATATCGACCGGCAGACGGCGGACGTGTTCGACGCGACGCGGGCAATCGGCAGCACCGGGCCAACGGTGTATACCAATGCGCAATCTGCGGCGCTGTTTGTCCAGGAGGCGCGACTTTCGCGCGCCGTGCCGGGCAAGATCGGCTGGCTGTTCGGGGTCGCCTACCTCCACAACCGCGACATTCAGGCGCGCGCGTTCGGGCCACCGAACCAGCCGCTCGATATTATCGGCGTCACCAACCAAACCGACAGCGTGTCGGCCTTTGGCGAGGCGACCTGGCCCGCCACCGATCGCCTGTCGGTGACGCTCGGCGCGCGGGCGACCGCCGCGCGGACCGATGGCGAACCATCGTCGCGGCCGCGCAACAATAGCTTCGTGCGAGGGCGCGCGACGCGCCGAGTCGATCCGACGCTCGCGCTTTCGTGGCTGGTGGCCAAGCGCACCGCGCTGTTCGCGCGCTTCCAGACCGGTTATCGTACCGGTGGCCTCGCCGTCGCGCCCGGCGTGGGCCGCGTGCAGGACTTCCGGTCAGACTCGGTCATCGTCGGGGAAATCGGGCTGCGCACGCAACGCAGCGGCGAGACGGGTTTGGAACTGAGCGCTGCGCTGTCTTATGCCCGGTGGCGCGATATCCAGGCCGATCTCTACAACCGCCGCGGGCAGCCCTATACCGCGAACATCGGCAATGCCGAGATCGCTGGCGTCGAAGCGACCGGCGACTGGGCCCCGCTGCGCGGCCTGCACGCCAGCTTTGCGCTTTTATACAGTTACAACATCGTCGATGGGCCGACTGCGCAATCGTCGGTCCGGGTGAACCGGCGCTTGCCCGAAACGCCCGCTTTCTCGGGTAACGCCGGAGTGCGCTATCATTGGTCGCACGGCCGCGCGTCCGACTTCAACGTGGCCGTATCGGCCCGCTATGTCGGGCGATCGGTGCTGGGCACCGGCGACTTTCTCGACGTCAGCCAAGGCAAATATGCCGTGGTGGACGCACAGTTTGGCTGGCGTTGGAAGGGGATCGCACTCACCGTGAGTGGCGACAATCTTGCCAATGCCAGCGCCAACCGTTTCTCGCTCGGCAACCCGACAATCCTCGCGACGCGGCAACAAACCACCCCGCTTCGTCCCCGCAACGTCCGCGTCGGCGTGACGATCGGCTTTTAGCCAAAGCGACTTCGGCGTGCAGCCGTCGTCGCCCCCCGATCGCCCGTCGACCGCCCGTCGATCGGCCGACTATTGCGCCGGAACGGCTTCGCGCTCCTCGACGTCCGCGTGCTTCTGGCCTTCGCCCTTGGCGATCGCGGCTGTTTCGGGAATGCCCTGATAGCCTGCGATCGATTCGGCGCTCGCCATTCCCGGCGCGCTCGATTTCCCGCCGATCAGATCGCGCGTTGCCTGTTCGATCCGCGTGCCAATGGCATCATCGACATTGCGCCAGTAAGCGAAGGCACGAACCAGGATCGGTTCGCTGACGCCGTCGGCCAAATGCCCGGCGACATTATTGACGAAGCGGTCGCGTTGCGCATCGTCCATCACGTCGCGTACCAGCGCGCCGGCCTGGCTCCAATCGTCATCCTCCGCGCGCAAGGTATAGGCCGCGCGGACCATATCGCCGTCCGCCATCCACGTCGCTTCGCCGCCGACTTCGGGCTGTGCACCCGGACCGCCGTAGGAATTGGGCGCATAGACCGGGTCGAGCGCGTTGACCGTCCGCCCCTGCCCGGCCCGCGAATAGGAATGCACCTCCGCTGCCTTGGCCCGATTGACCGGAATCTGCTTGTAATTGACGCCGAGCCGGGCGCGGTGCGCGTCCGAATAGGAGAATCCGCGCGCCAGCAGCATCTTGTCCGGGCTGAGGCCGATGCCGGGCACCATATTGTTGGGCTCGAACGCCAGTTGCTCGATTTGCGTGTCCCAATCGACCGGATTGGTATCGAGCGTCAGCTTGCCCACCTCGATCAGCGGATAATCGCTGTGCGGCCACGTCTTGGTCAGATCGAACGGATTGATCCGGTAGGTCTTGGCATCCTCGAACGGCATGATCTGAAATTTGAGCGTCCAGCTCGGATATTCGCCCTTGGCGATGTGATCGAACAGGTCGCGGCGGTGATAGTCGCCATCCTGCCCGGCCATCGTGTCGGCGGCGTCCTGCGTCAGATGTGCGTTGCCGTCGCCGAGATCGGTGTGGAAGTGCCATTTGACCCAGAATTTCTCGCCCGCTGCATTGATCAGCATATAGGTATGGCTGCCGTAGCCGTTCATCTCGCGCCAGTTCTTGGGCACGCCACGATCGCCCATCAGATAAGTGACCTGATGCGCGCTCTCCGGGCTGAGCGTCCAGAAATCCCACTGCATGTCGTGATCGCGCAGGCCGTTATCCGCGCGCCGCTTCTGGCTGCGGATGAAGTGCTGGAACTTCATCGGATCGCGAATGAAGAAGATCGGCGTGTTGTTGCCGACCATGTCGAAATTGCCGTCCTCGGTGTAGAATTTGACCGAAAACCCGCGCGGATCGCGCCACGTATCGGGGCTGCCGCGTTCGCCCGCCACCGTCGAAAAACGCATCGCGGTTTCGACCTTCGAACCACGCTGCAGGAACTTCGCCTTGGTAAATTTGCTGATATCGGCAGTCACCTCAAACCGCCCAAACGCCCCGCTGCCCTTGGCGTGCGGCTGACGCTCCGGAATCCGCTCGCGGTTGAAGTTCGCCATCTGCTCGATCAGATAAAAATCGTTCAGCACGATCGGACCGTCCCGCCCGATCGACAGCGAATGCTCGTCGCTTTGCACGGGAATCCCGGCATCGGTCGTCGTGCGGGGCGGCATTTTCTTGTCGGTCATGGTCGATACCTTTGCGGTGCCAGGCGAGTGCAATCCGACAACGGGGAGCGACGCTGCAAGTTCCGCCACGGCGCGCCGACGCGCACTGGGTGTCGAGCGCCGACTGGTAGATCGGCGTATCGAACGTCACGTGGCGCCGCGCCCAAGGGCCTCGGTCAGGCGGCGATATGGGCGGCGTTGGCAATCCGACGACGGCAGATTTGCCAAGCCCCCGTCCGCCTGCAACAAAGCAGCGAGGCGGAGGAGGATCGGGGCATGGTTTTCATCCTGGGCGGATGGCAGAGCGATTTTTCGCAGGTCTGGAGCCGACGCGGCATGGATCTGGCAGACGCCTTCACCGAATGCGTGCAGCAGGGTCTCGCCGAAACCGGCCTTGACGCCGCCGACATCCAGAGCGGCCACGTGGGGAATTTCACCGCCGAATTGTTTGCAGGGCAAGGGTTGCTTGGCGGCTTCTTCGGGCTGGTCGATCCGGCGTTCGATGGCTTGCCCACCGCGCGGCATGAGGCTGCTTGTGCATCGGGCAGCGTCGCCCTTCTCGCCGCGACGGCCGAGATCGAGGCGGGCCGCTACGATCTGGCGTGCGTCGTCGGGATCGAGCAAATGCGCAACGTCCCGGGCCAGACGGCAGCGGAATATCTCGGCGCGGCGGCGTGGGCGGGGCATGAATATGACGACGTGCGCTATGTCTGGCCCGCCGCTTTCTCCGATCTCGCGGAGGAATATGATCGCCGCTACGGTCTGCAATACGACCATCTGATGCGCATCGCCGAGATCAATTTTGGCAACGCCAAGCGCAATCCGAACGCGCAGACGCGCGGTTACGCTTTCTCGCCCGAGAGCTTCACCGCCGATGACGACGCCAACCCGGTGGTCGAGGGCCGGACGCGCAAGATGGATTGCGGGCAGGTCACCGATGGCAGTGCGGTGGTGTTCCTCGCATCGGAGCGGCGCGCGGCCGATTATGCGGCGAAGCGCGGGCTATCGCTCGACCAGATCCCGCGGATCGCCGGGTGGGGCCATCGCTCCGCACCGATCGGCTATGCCCGCAAGATCGCCGACAGTGCCGACCAACCCTATGTCTTCCCACAAGTCCGCCGCGCGATCGAGGATGCGCGCGCCCGTGCCGGCGTGTCCAACCTCGCACAGATCGACGCGGTGGAGACGCATGATTGCTTCACCGCGACCGAATATATGGCGATCGACCATCTCGGCCTGACCGCGCCGGGCGAATCGTGGAAGGCGATCGAGGACGGATCGATCGAGCTTGGCGGTCGCTTGCCAATCAACCCCTCGGGCGGGTTGATCGGATGCGGCCACCCGGTCGGCGCGACCGGCGTGCGGATGCTGCTCGACGCGGCGAAGCAGGTGTCGGACCGGGCAGGCGATACCCAAGTCGAGGGCGCGCGCCGCGTGCAGACGCTCAACATCGGCGGATCGACCACGACGACGGTCAGCTTCATCGTTGAAAGCGCCGCAGCATGAGCGCGCTGTCTCTGCTTGTGGTCAACGCCGTCGTCCTGATCGGCATTTTCGTGCTGTTCTGGCTGGTGACGCTCAAGACGCGTGACGTGACCCCGATCGACAGCATCTGGGCGCTGGCGATGGTCGCGCTCGGCTGGGCCAGTTTCGTGCAGACCGACGGTGATCCGGGACGAAAGCTGCTGCTGATGGCGCTGTGCACGGCGTGGGGCGTGCGGCTCGGCGGGTATCTTCTATGGCGTTGGCGGCAGCATGGGGCCGATCGCCGCTATCAGACGATGTTCGCCAAGGCGCAGGAGCATAAGGGCTGGGGGTTCAATCAGGCGTCGATCCGGCTGGTCTATGCGGTGCAGGCGCCGATGCTGTTCATCGTTTGCCTGCCGGTGCAGCTCGGTCAGCTCGACGCGACGCCGCCGGTCGGGGCGCTGGGCTGGGTCGGGGCAGCGCTGGCCGGGATCGGCATCGTGTTCGAGACGATTGGCGACGCGCAACTCGTCGCGTTTCGCCGTGATCCCGCGAATGTCGGCAAGGTGCTGCGCACCGGCCTGTGGCGCTACACCCGCCATCCCAACTATTTCGGCGATGCCTGCGTGTGGTGGGGCCTGTACCTGATCGCGGCCGAGAGCGGGACGGGGCTCTGGGCGATCGCCGGACCGGTGCTGCTGACCTTCACGCTCGTGAAGTGGTCGGGTGTGCCCACGGTCGAGGGCCGGATGAAACGCAAGAAGCCCGATTATGAGGACTATGTCCGGCGGACCTCGGGGTTTGTCCCGTGGTTTCCCAAACGGGCGTAGGGTTCAATCCACTCAGGTCGAGCCACCTTCACCCGTTTTTACCCGTTCGTCCTGAGTAGCGACTGAGCGAAGTCGAAGGCGCGTATCGAAGGATGTGCGCCATACGCTGGCCTTCGATACGCCATTTCGACAAGCTCAATGGCTACTCAGGACGAACGGATTTCGGAACCTAACCATACCGACGCAATACCGTCCGGTCGGCCCAATGCGAATGCGTACCGCTCGAAATCTTGTGCGGCAGCGCGATGCGGCACACCGGGCCGGCCGCGATATCGCGCGCGTCGATCAGGATGCACTCGCTCGTCCCGCGATTTTCGTCGGTAATGAAGCTGACCAGATAGCCGTCGTCCTCCGCCGTGGACCCAACGCGCGGCGCGAACGGCGCTTCGCTGGCATAGCGCCCCTCCTCCAGCATCAGCGTCCAGGACTCGCCGGTTTCGAGGTCGTGCTTGACGAAGCCGTTGAACAGGAACCAGCCGGGCTTGGTCGTGGTCGAATAGATGTAGCGATGCTTGCGCCCCGCGACGCGGCCGTCGATCATCCCGAATTCAAGCGTGCGCTCATCAAGGCGCTGCTCGGTCGTCGTCCCGTCGGTCAGGTTGAAGCGCCAGCGGTGCAGCCGCGGCAGGAAGCTGTGCTCATCGACATAGGCCATCATATGGCCATAGCCGTCCTCATTGGGCAGCGGTGCCGGCTGCGGATTATCCTGGAAATAGGCGTCCATCACCACCTCATCGCCTTCCTCATAGGCATTGAGGAAGTGCAGGATGTAGGTCGGCGAAGCCTCGAACCAGCGGATATCTTCCGTCTTGCCGTGGCGCGGGATCAGCGCGAAGCGCGACGGAATGCCCTCATGCAGGCGCGCCGCATGGATGCCGCGCGCGAGCAAGTCCTGGTCCCAGAACATCGGCAAATCGTTCACGATCGACCAATGCTCGCTGAAAGTCATGTCGTGCGGCAAGCGCGGCCCCGGCAACGGCACGGGGATGTAATTGGTGACGCGACCGTCCGCATCGACCACGCCGTAGTGCATGTACGGCGCGTGCTTCGAATAATTGAAGAACAGCAATTCGCCGGTACGATCATCGACCTTGGGATGCGCCGAGATGCCGTCGAGCGGCACCCACGGCGCGACGCCTGACTGTTCGAGCGTTTCGGGGTCAAGCACATAGCCCTCGCCGCATTGATAGAAGGTCGAGATCGCCTTGCCAGCATGGACGATGATATCTGTGCTCGACGAATCCTTGAGGCTGCCATGTGCGCCGAAGCCGGGGCGCTTCGACGTTCCCGCCCGGTCCATCAACCCGCCCCACAGCGATTCGCCCGCATCCTGCTCGGCCTGAAAGCAACGCGTGCGCACGAAGCGGTTGCGATACGACGCGCGACCGCCCGAAAAATCGATCTGGTGGATCATCCCGTCGCCATCGAAGGGATGATATTTGCCAAGCGGCTGATGCAGCTGGTTTTCGGTATTGCGCAGATAGACGCCATCGATGTCGGTCGGGATCGTCCCCTCGATCACGTCGAGATCGAACGCGGTCACCTCTTCGTGTTGCGGCGTCCACGCGTGGTTGAGATAGGGATGATTGCTCGGCTGTAGCGACGATGCGACCGGCATGAGGCGTTCGATCTGCACGATGACCTGCTCCTGCTTCGTTTTTTGGGGCAGTTTAGCGGCCCGGCGCGATTTGGCTATGCGCATTGCAACCGCCATACGCCGGCTCAACGCGCCGGGAATCCGCTCCCGCCGGTCACGCACGATGTTCTCTCTCTGTTCAAGCCGTGCTATAGCCCGCTCATGCTCGCCGAGTCCGCCGTCCGGAAGATCATCCACGTCGATATGGATGCGTTTTTCGCATCGGTGGAGCAGCGCGACGATCCGTCGCTGCGCGGCAAGCCCGTGGCGGTCGGGCATGGCGCGGCGCGCGGCGTAGTGGCGGCGGCCAGCTATGAGGCGCGCGCCTTCGGGGTGAAATCCGCGCTCCCGTCGGTCACCGCGCTCCGGCGTTGCCCCGATCTGGTGTTCGTACGCCCACGCTTCGAGGTATATCGCGCCGTTTCGCAACAGATTCACGCGATCTTCGCCGACTATACCGATCTCATCCAGCCGCTGTCGCTCGACGAGGCGTATCTCGACGTGACCGCCAACCGCCGCGGCATCGCCACCGCCTGGCTGACCGCCAAGGAAATCCGCGCGCGCATCCTGGCCGAAACGAGCCTGACCGCCTCGGCCGGCATTTCGTACAACAAGTTTCTGGCGAAGCTGGCGTCGGACCATCGCAAGCCGAATGGGCAATTCGCCGTCACGCCGGACATGGGCGAGGCCTGGGTCGAGACGCTGCCGGTATCGCGCTTTCACGGCGTGGGGCCGGTGACGGCGGCGAAGATGAAGCGGCTGGGGATCGAAACCGGCGGCGATCTGCGCGCCAAGTCGATCGATTTTCTGCAACGTCATTTCGGTAGTTCGGCGTCCTGGTATCATGCGATCGCGCGCGGCGAGGATCACCGTCCGGTCAACCCCGATCGCGTGCGCAAATCGTCGGGATCGGAAACCACCTTCCGTCAGGATCTGACCACCAACGCCGAGATCGAAGCGGGCGTGCTGCGGATGGTCGATGATGTGTGGGGCTGGTGCGAGACGCGCCAGGCGTTCGGGCGGACCGCGACGGTGAAGGTGAAATATGCCGATTTCCGCCAGATCACCCGCAGCCGCAGCCGTACGATGCCGATCGATTCGTACGCCGCGCTGCGCGAGATGAGCCTTGAGCTGATCCGATCGGTGCTGCCGACCGAGAAGGCGATCCGGCTGGTGGGGGTGACCGTGTCGAATTTCGACCATGCCGCTACCGGGGCAAGCGAGCCGGAACTGTTCACGGCCAGCCCGGCGGCAGCGTTGCGCGCGCTGTAACGCGATCAAGCACCCTTCCCCGGCACTGCGCGTTATGGCTAGGGTGCGGCCGACCACAATGAGAGAAGACCATGACCGATCAGCGTGACTTGCCGCATTCGCCAGGCCCCGCCGGTGGTTGGGGATCGCTCAAGGGCATTGCGCGCATTTTCGGGGAAAGCTGGTCCTCCCCCGCGTCGCTTGCCACGCTCGGCCAACTCAACAAGCCCAAGGGCGTGATGTGCGTGTCCTGCGCCTGGCCCAAGCCGGCCAATTATTCGGCGTTCGAGTTTTGCGAGAATGGCGCGAAGGCGACGCTGTGGGAGTTGACCAGCGCGCGCTCAACGCCCGCCTTCTGGGCGGACGCGGGCCATACCGTCAGCGCTTTGCGCGGATGGACCGATCACGATCTGGAAATGACCGGGCGGCTGACGCACCCGCTGCGCTACGATGCGGCCACCGATCGCTATGTCGAAGTCAGCTGGGACGAGGCGTTTGCCGGGATCGGCGCGGCGCTCAAGCCGATCGCGCCCAATGACGCGGTGTTCTATGCCTCGGGCCATGCCGGACTGGAGGCGGCGTATCTCTATGCGTTGCTGGCGCGCGCGTTCGGCACCAACAATCTGCCGCAAAGCTCG
>JAIXZV010000265.1 GCA_027489365.1 Sphingomonadales bacterium | reverse complement strand
CGAGCGGGCTGGCTGCAACTTCGAGTTCGGACGCGGTGGCCATGAAACCTCTCCTGACAAACAAAAACTGAAGATCGGGTATGGTCCGGCGATGCCACAGTTCGGCGTCCCGCGAAAGGCCCTATCCGGTGCGCCTCGCACATTCCGCCGCAATTGGATAAGCTGGCGTTCGGGGGGAGAAGTTCATCATGCGTTTCGAAAACCGCGCCGTGCCGATCGTGCTGGCGGCCGTGCTGATCGATACGATCGGCTTCGGCATCGTGATGCCGGTGTTTCCTGCGCTGATAACGCGCCTCGGGCATGTCGGGATCGACGATGCGACACGCATTGCCGGTTACATGCTCGTCGCCTTTGCCGTCGCGCAATTCTTTGCAGGGCCGGTGCTCGGCAATTTGAGCGACCGGTTCGGGCGGAGGCCTGTGCTGATCGCGTCGATGCTCGCGTTCGGCGCGGACTATGCGTTGATGGCCTGGGCACCTACGCTCGCCTGGCTGTTTCTGGGCCGCGCGATCGCCGGGATCGCGGGGGCGGTTTACGGCCCGGCCAGCTCGGTGATCGCCGACGTCACCCCGCCCGAAAAGCGCAGCGCGGCGTTCGGCTATGTCAGCGCGGCTTTCGGGATCGGCTTCATTATCGGGCCAGCACTGGGCGGGGTGATCGCCGGGCTGGGCGAACGCGCGCCGTTCATCGCCGCCGCCGTGCTCGCGCTTGGCAATGCCGTGGTGATGCTGATCGCGATGCCCGAATCGCTGGCAGCCGAGCACCGCCGCCCCTTCCGCTGGCGCGATGCGCACATCATCGGCGCGTTCAAACCGCTATTCGAAAGCGGCACCGCACTGCCGCTGCTCGCCGTCTGCTTCGTCTGGCAGATCGCGCATATGGTCTATCCGGCGACCTGGGCTTTCTGGGCGACAATCCGCTTCCAATGGGGTCCCGCTGCGATCGGCTTGAGCCTCGCTTATGTCGGGCTGGTGATGGCGCTGGTGCAGGCGCTGGTCGTCGGGCCGGTGATCAGCCGGATCGGGGACCGGCGCGCGTTGATGGTCGGGCTCGCGTGCGGCGCGGGCGGGTTCCTCGCCTTCGCCTTCGTGACGGCGGGATGGCAGGCCTATGCGATCATGATTCTGGCCGCCTTGTCGGGCTTTGTCGGACCGTCGGCGAACGGGCTGCTGTCGCGCCTCGCCGGGCCGGAACGGCAGGGCGCGCTGCAAGGCGGGCTCGGCAGCTTGGGCAGCGTCGCCGCGATCCTCAGCCCGTTCGCGATGACGCAAGCGCTCGCGGCCGGGGTCGAGCATGGCTTTCCCGGCGCCGCCTTCCTGCTCGCGGCGGGCTTCGCGCTACTGGCGCTGGGGATCGTGGTATGGCGGGTGCTCGACCGGGGGACGGAGCAGCCCAGCGTGGTTGCGGAAGCCTGAACGCCTAAAGCCGGATGACTGTACTGTAACCCGTTCGTGTCGAGCGAAGTCGAGACACTCTGCGCGGCACCTGGGGCATGTTTCTCGACTTCGCTCGAAACGAACGGATAGGGTTTGATTCAAGCAAAAGTGATCCGGCTCTAAACCTCGCGCCCCGGTCGCCGCGCGAGACCGACATCGAGATGCGCACCGGCGTCGAGCAGCATCGTCTCGCCGGTGATGACGCGCGAGGCGGGATCGAGCAACATCACGATCGGCCCGGCGATATCGTCCGGCCCCGCCGCCATCGCCATCGGCGTGGAGGCAGCGATGCGTTCGTTGAGCGCGACGAACCCCGCCTCGCCCAGCCGCTTCTCGAACCAGCCCGTCCCGACATAGCCCGGCGCGACGGCATTGACGCGAATCGCCGGTGCCAGCGCGCGCGCGAGGCTCTTGGTCATCGTCGTCAGCGCACCCTTTGACGCGGCATAGGCGACCGATGAACCGTGGCCGAACACCCCCGCCACGCTGGCGACATTGACCACCGCGCCGATGCCACCTTCCCGCATCGCAGGCGCGCAGGCGCGGATCATCTGGAACGGCGCGATCGTATTGAGCCGGTAGATGTCGATGAAATCGTTGGCGTTCAGCGCATCGAGATCCTCATGATTGGCGAATTTGGTCCGTCCGGCATTGTTGACCAGAAAATCGATCCGTCCGAACGCTTTGATCGCCGACTCCGCTAACGCATGGCAGGCGGAATCTTCGACGATATCGGCCTGGACCGCGATCGCGCCCGCGCCGATCTCGGCGACCAACGCCTCGGCATCGTCCTTGCTCGACGCGTAATTCACGACGCAGCGCACGCCGCGCGCCGCCAGTCGCCGCACCACTGCTGCGCCGATTCCGGTCCCGCCGCCGGTCACGATCGCAACCGCACCGTTCATGTCCGCGCTCATGCCTGCGCACTCGGGCGCGCGGTGGCGCGGGCGTGCCAGTCGCGCAAGGCCGTCGCGTCCTCCGGCATCGCCACCCCAACGAAGGCCGCAAAGTCGATCGTCGTCAGCAACACGATATCGGCGATCGAATAGCCCTTCCCGTCGAGCCACTCACGCGATGCCAGCGCGGCATCGAACTCCCGCATCGCCGCCACGACGCGCGGGCGCTGACTCTCGCCATATTCGGTATATTGCGGCTTCACTACGCGCGCGGTGAACGGGTGCGTATGCGCCCATACCATCGCCAGCGGCGTCATCAGCCGCAGCTCGACGCGGCGGATCCACTGATCGACTTCAGCCACGCCGCGCGCACCGGTGCCGAACATCGGCGGGGTGGGATGCAGCGCCTCGAAGAAGCGGCAGATCGCGACGCTCTCGGTCAGCACGTCATTACCGTCGATCACCAAGGCTGGCGTCTGCCCGAGCGGATTGACCTTCAGAAACGCCTCGCCGCGATGCTCCCCGTCGCGAATCGAGATCGACTGCATCGGCACGCTCAGCCCCTTTTCGGCGAGGTAAATGCGGACGCGGCGCGGATTGGGCGCGGGGTTGGGCGAATCGTAAAAGAGCATGGTCAATTGGCCCCGTTTGCGTTTTTCGAACGTTGCGTATGGCATTTCCGTATCGCCTCGCCTAGCGGATCGTGGCTACGGTATCGGAACACCTGCCCATGAACCCCGCGTTGACCACTGCCGCCGAAATGCTCGAAAGCGATTTCGCCACCCTGCCCGACCTGATCCGCGCCCATGCCGCCGAACGCGGTGAAAAGGTCGCGCTGGCCGATGCGAGCGGGGAACTCGACTACGCCAGCCTGGACGCGCTGATGGACCGGATCGCGGCAGCGTTGCAGCGGGACGGGGTACAACAAGGCGATGCGGTCGCGATCGTTGCGTCGCCAAGCATCGATTATGCCGCCGTGTTACTGGGCGCTTTGCGCGCCGGATGTGTGGCGACGCCGCTCGCGCCGTCGAGCACGCCCGAGAGCATCGTCGCGATGATCGCCGATTGCGCCGCTCCGATTACCTTCATCGATGCCGATGCCGCGAGCGCGCTGGCGGGGCAGCATATTCAGGGCAAGCTGGTTCACCTGAAGTCGCTCGGCCCCTGGCTCGCGCCCGCCGGGTCCACGCCAGCGCCCGTGACGATCAAGCCCGAGGACGGCTTCAACATCATCTACTCCTCCGGCACCACCGGCACGCCCAAGGGCATCGTGCAGAGCCATGCGATGCGCTGGACGCATATCCACCGCAACGCCGCCGCTGGCTTCGGCGAGGCGGTCACGATGCTCGCCACCCCGCTCTATTCGAACACGACGCT
>JAIXZV010000329.1 GCA_027489365.1 Sphingomonadales bacterium | reverse complement strand
CGCGGCGAGGCCTTCCGCGCCGCCCTCGGCGAAACCCGCCGAGAAGATGATCGCCGCGCCGACCCCGCGTGCCGCCAGCGCTTCAACCGCCGCCAGCACCGCGCCGCCGGGGATCGCCAGCACCGCCGCATCGACCCCGTCGGGCAGCTCCGCGATGCTTGCCAGCGCCTGCCGCCCGCCGATCACCGGTGCCTTGGGGTTGATCAGGTGGACCTCCCCTGCAAAGCCGTGGCGCTCGAGATTGGCGAGCACCTGGTTGCCAAGCGCACCGGGTTTCTCCGACGCGCCGACGATCGCGACCGAGCGCGGGCGCAGCAACCGATCGAGCGCGGTGACAGGGGGGCGGGCGGTCATGTTGTGCTTAGCCCTTGGTCTTGCTCGTGTCGTAAGCACCAAGCCCAGGCTTGTAGCTCTTCTCGTCGATGAACTGGCGGATACCTTCCTTTCGCCCGTCATTGTCGAAGCTGTTGGCCGCCTCCTGCGCGCGGATCAGATAGTCCTGGGCGTTGTCATACGTCATCTCGCCGACGCGGCGGACGGCGTCCTTGGTCGCCTTCAGCGCGACCGGGTTCTTGGCGAGCAGGACGTTGGCGACTTCGGTCACGCGGTCCTTGAGGCGGTCGAGCGGGACTGCTTCGTTGACCAGGCCCCATTCGGCCGCAGTGATACCGCTGATATTCTCGCCGGTCATCGCATGGTACATTGCTTTCCGTAGCGGCATCAGTTCGGTCGCGACCTTGGTCGCACCACCGCCGGGCAGGATGCCCCAGTTGATCTCGCTCAGCCCGAACTTGGCGTCCTCGGCGGCAAAGGCGAGGTCGCAACCGAACAACGGGCCATAACCGCCGCCGAAGCACCAGCCGTTGACCATCGCGATCGTCGGCTTCTGATACCAGCGCAGCCGCGCCCACCAGCCATAGCTCTCGCTCTGCGCTTTCCGCGTGCCGGCCAGGCCCTTCGCCTCGGTCTCGCGGAAATATTCCTTGAGATCCATGCCCGCAGTCCAGGCCGAGCCCTCGCCGGTCAGCACCAGCACGCCGACATCGTCATGGAATTCGAGCAGGTCGAGCACTTCCATCATGTCGCGGTTGAGCGTCGGCGACATCGCATTGCGCTTGTCGGGGCGGTTGAAGCTTACCCATGCGATGCGATCGACGATCTCATAGGCGACGACGCCGTTGCTGCTGGTCTGTGTCATGGTGATACTCCTGTGTAAGATCGTGGCCGTTGGAGGCGGCGAAGTGCGATGGGGCGATCCGCTCCGGGAGCTTGGAGCGGCAGAGGATTCCGTGGTTTAGATCGGGAAGTGGCCGGGCTGGGTCTCGATCGTGATCCAGCGGAGTTCGGTGAAGCTGTCGATCCCGGCCTTGCCGCCGAAACGGCCATAACCCGATCCCTTCACCCCGCCGAACGGCATCTGCGCCTCGTCATGCACGGTCGGCCCGTTGATGTGGCAGATGCCCGACTGAATCTGGCGCGCGACGCGCAGGCCGCGGGCGGTGTCACGCGTGAAGACCGCGGCGGAGAGGCCATATTCGGTGTCGTTGGCGAGTGCGATTGCCTCGGCCTCGTCTTTCGCGCGGATCACGCCGACGACCGGGCCAAAGCTCTCGTCGCGGAACAACCGCATCTCGGCGGTGACCTTGTCGATCACATGCGCCGGCATTAGCACGCCGTTCGCTTCGCCGCCGACGAGCAGTTCGGCACCGTGCGCCAGCGCATCGTCGATCAGATCGCGGACATGATCGACGGTCTTCTGATCGACCACCGCGCCGAGCGGGGTGTTGCCTGCGCGCGGATCGCCCACCGCCATGCCGCCGACCTTCTCCTTGAACTTCGCGACGAACGCGTCGGCAACGCTGTCGAGCACGATGATCCGCTCGGTCGACATGCAGATCTGGCCCTGGTTCATGAACGCGCCGAACGCGGCGGCCTTCACCGCTTCGTCGAGATCGGCGTCGTCGAGCACGATCAGCGGCGCCTTGCCGCCAAGTTCGAGCAGCACCGGCTTAAGATGTTCGGCGGCGCGCTTCGCGATGATCTTGCCGACTGCGGTCGATCCGGTGAAGTTGATGCGCTTGATCGCCGGGTGGTCGATCAGCGCGCCGACGATCGCACCGGCATCGGCGGGCGCGTTGGTGACGAAGCCGACCACCCCTGAGGGCAAGGCTTCCTGGAACGCCTCGGCGATCAGGCCGTGCGTGCGCGGACATTGTTCGGAGGCTTTCAGCACCACCGTATTGCCGCACGCCAGCGGCACTGCGACCGCGCGGATGCCCAAGATGATCGGCGCGTTCCACGGCGCGATGCCTAGCAGCACGCCGACCGGCTCGCGCAGCGCCATCGAGATGCAGCCCGGCTTGTCGGAGGGGATCACCTCGCCGCTGATCTGCGTCGTCAGCGCGGCGGCTTCGCGCACCATCCCGGCGGCGAGCATCAGGTTGAAACGCGCCCAGCCTTCGGTCGCGCCGATTTCGCCCATCATCGCCTCAACGAAAGCATCGGCCCTGGCTTCGAGCGCAACCGCAGCCTTCATCAGCGCGGCGCGGCGCGCATTCGGGCCAAGCGCGGACCAGGCCGGGAAGGCGGCCGCGGCGGCATCGGCCGTGGCGGAGGCGCTCGCGACGGTCATCGCGGGCGCGCTGCTGGCTACTTCGCCGGTCAGCGGATTGTGGCGATTGAACCGTACATCCTCGGGCACCACGGCACCCGCAAGCATCGAACCCTTGTCAGCCATCAACACTCTCCCGATTGTTATGTCATATAGCGATTATAAGATGCTCTGCAACTGGAATGTCAATGCCGACCTTAGGTGCGGCGTTGCGTCACGCCGTGATCCGCGAGCGCAGCGCGATGAGGGCCGCCGCGCCGACCGCAGAGCCGAGCGCCATCAGCACCGCCACCATTGGCAGGCCATATCCAATCGCAAACAATCCCCCGGCAAGGGCGGGAGCCAGCGCCGATCCGCCACGTCCGACCCCGATCACCAAACCGGTCGCCGTCGCCCGGACCCCGGTCGGAAACGCGCGTGCGATCAGCGCGTAGAGCCCGACTACACCGGCGTTGGTGCAGAAGCCGGTCATCCCGGCGACCAGCGAAAGCTGCGCAAGGTCACGCGCGCCTTGTCCGAACACCACGACGAGCACCGTCGAGGCGAGCATGGCCACGATCGTCAGCGCGAGCAGCCTGATCCGCGCGGTGAGCAAGCCGAGCAGCAGCGAGCCGCAGGCACCGCCCAAGCTCGCCCAGACCAGCACGCCCGCCGCCGCCGATGGCGCGAAGCCCATGTCGACGACGATCTTCGGGATCCATTTCAGGATGAAGTAAAAGGTCATGATGTGGGTGAGATAGGCGAGCGTCAGCAGCGCCGTCAGCGGCGCGAGCGCCGGCTCGAACAGCGCCAGGATCGGCGCTCCGGGACGCACCGGCTCAGGCGCGGGCAGGGCCGCGACGGTGGACTGGCGCATCCGTTTAAGCGTTGCGTTGATCTTGCCCAGCGCGTCGGTCGGGCGGCGGTGCATCAGAAACGCGATCGATTCGGGGGCGCGCCACAGCACCAGAGGAATGAAGGCCAGTGTCGCCACGCCGCCGAACACGAAGACGGCGCGCCAGCCATAGTGGGTTAGCAGCACCGCTGAAATCGATCCGCCGATCACGCTGCCGACCGGATACCCCGCTGCCATCAACACCACGCACAGGGAGCGGTGCCTTGCGTTGGCCGCCTCCGCCACCGCGGCGTTGGTCGCCGCGAGCATCCCGCCGATCCCCAGACCGGTCAGCACGCGCCAGGCGCACAGGATCATCACCCCGCTCGCACTCGCCGCGCCGAACATGCCTGTCGCCATGATGCCGAGGCAGCCGAGAATCGTCGCACGCCGCCCGATTCGATCGGCAAGGCCGCCCAGCACCAGCGACCCGAGTGCCATGCCGAGCAACTCCATCGACAACACGATCCCAAGCGCCGCCCGATCGATTCCCCAATCCTGCGTGATGCCGGGCGAGGCGAAGCTGATCGACAGCACGTCGAACCCGTCAAGCGCATTCAACCCGACCATCACGGCGACGATGCCCCATTGGGCTGGCGACATTGGCGCAGCGTCGATGATCGTGCGGGGATCCGTGGCCGGGTGGTCCGAGCCGTTGGGAATCGTAGTCAGGGCGTCTCTCCCACGCTTTGTTGTATTTTATATCTATCTCCGGAAGACGCCTCCGGATCAAGCTGCGCGTGGCGGCCCGGGTCTGTCTTGCTCGCGTGACAGCAAGAATCGATCACTCGACCGTGAAGACGCGGATCTCCACTTCGCTCGGGCGGCGAATGCCGTAGCCGACGAAGACCGCACGCCGCAGCCAGGCGTAGCGCCCGTCCGCCACCGTGAAGCGCGGTGTCGTGCGAAAGTAATAGCTGGTGGGATCGACCAGCTCACCGCGCGCCAACCGCGCGGATACATCCGGACTGGCGACCCGCACCCCGGGATTGACGATATCGATCACCGTGCCGTCGTCGCTGCGCAGCGCGTAGCGGGTGTTGACCTCGGTCAATCCATCGGTGTGCAGCGCCTGCCAATCCCCGCCGCCCGCGAGGACGACGCCGTGCAGTTTCGGGCCATCGATGGTGCCGCCGGTGATCGGCACGAAGCGCATCCGTTTGCCATCGACCGTCCCTTGCTCCTGCGGCGGCCCGACCGTGACTTTCAACGCGAAGGCGAGCGTCAATCGCGGAGCTGGCGCGTCCTGCGCCGCGACACTGGCTGACAGGCCGAATGCCCCCAAGGCGGCGACCACGGCGCTCGATTTCAGGCACCCGACCACAAGGGTGATCGCGCGTTTCAGGGTCGCATTCATAGACGCATCCTCTGGTGTCGTTTCGTTCCTGCCGATTCGTTGATTTTGACAGGACGCGCCGCCGATGAAATTCTTTTTTGAGCAGCCCGTCTGGCGCTCCGCAGCTCGTTCCGCCCGGCAACGCGTATCGTCAGCAATGGGGCCGAGCAACAAAGGCCCAATCGCTCAAAGGTTGGGCGTCAACGAGCAGCAGCCGACGTGAATTTATGGAAAGCTGAATGACGGGGATGCTCGCCAAATTCGGCAGGCCAGGTCGCAGCGACCGGGATCAAGTGGTGTCAGCAGTCGCCGACGCGGACCGATTTGGTCGTCAGGGTCGGCATACCGCCGCCGCTGATCGTCGTCGTCGAGCTGTCGCCGCGATAGTCGCTCGACATCGAAAGGGTCGCGCCGCTGCACGTCTGGGTCCAACTGATCGTGGGGCCTTTGATCGTCACCGAGCCGACGGTGCAGCCATCTTTGGCCGCCTGCGCGGTCAACGCGCTGCGAATCTGGTCGTCGCTGCCGTTGGCCGTGGTCAGCGCCTCTTCGGGCGACACGCAGCGACTTTCTGCCGGGCCCGCCGCATTGGCCAGCGCGCCTACCTGTTGCCACCGGCCGGGGTTCAACCGAAGGGCCGCCATGCCGCTACCGTTAGCAACAGGATTGCTCGCGACCTTGCCTTGCTCGGGTTCGGGCGCGGATCCGCAACCTGCGGTCAGCAACACGCAGACGGAGGCCAGAAGGGATCGTGATGCCATGTCGGATACCTCGTTTGAGATCAGCACCACCGGGACTAGACGGTAAATCCGGTGGCGTATCTCACCCGAACTGGGTAGCCCTCTTTCGTCCGGGCCGGTCTATGGTGCGTCGACCTGCGACGGATGGGGCAAGACATGATCCGCATTGTCATTGTCGAGGACGATCCCGTGACCTTGGCACGTATCGAACAGTGTGTCGCGCGTTCGGACGACATGACGGTCGTGGCCACCGCCGCCAATGTCGCGCAGGGCTTGCCGATTGTCGCGGCTGCCGGCTACGACGTTCTGCTCTGCGACCTCGGCCTGCCGGACGGTAGCGGTGTCGATGTGATCCGCGCCAGCAGCACGGCGCATCCCGATGCCGACATCATTGTCATCACCATCTTCGCTGAACAGTCAAAGGTGCTGAGCAGCATCAAGGCCGGGGCGCGCGGCTATCTTCTCAAGGACGAAAATCTGGAAGGCTGCGCCGACCGGATCCGCGAGGTGCGCGGCGGCGGCTCCCCGATCAGCCCGATCATCGCGCGGCACTTGCTGCGCCAACTCGCCCCGGCCCCGACAACGGATGAACCCGGAACCGCCCTGACCCCGCGGGAGACCGAAGTGCTCAACCTGCTGGCACGCGGCTTTTCCTACGGCGAAATTGCTGACATCCTGCATTTGTCGGCACAGACCATCGGGACCCATGTCAAGAACCTGTACCGCAAGCTTGAGGTGCGTTCACGGTCGGAGGCCGTGTTCGAAGCCAGCGCACGCGGCATCATTTCGTTGCATTAGGCCTGCCATCGCCAGTTCAAGCGCCTCGCCAAAGCCCTGCCCGAAGACTGCTGCCTTGCCGCTGGCGGCGCAGATGATGGCGTTTCTGATCACGGCTCTGCTGGCAATCGGCGCAGCAGGCGCTTCACCCAGCCCGGCATCGGCGATGTCACCACAAGACCCGCCCGTTAATCTGTCAGCCGCCGCAGCAACCCCCATCCGCGCCGCCGACTATCTTTACAGCGACGCCGAACAGCCGCCGCCCGACGGGTGGCAGCGCGCCGAGGTGCCGCTGCTCAACCTCTATGCCGCACCGCGCGCTTCCCCGCCGCGGGTGATGTGGGTGCGGTTCAGCTTTGACACCGCTCCGTCTGGCCCGGCAAGCATCGACGCCATCCCGGTCGCCTGGACCGCCGCCTATATGAGCGAGCGCTTCCGCTTCTTTCTCAACGGGCGCGAGATTTACCGCAATTATTCCGACCCGGCCGAACTGCCGATGTCTACCTTCAAGCCGCAACTCGTCGCGCTGCCCGTCGGTATCCTCCGCCCTGGCATCAATCAGGTCGCGATCCGGCTCGAATCCGATAAAATCTACACGCTCGGTGTCAGCCGCATGGAGATCGGCCCGCAAACCGCGATCCGCGCGATTTATGACTGGCGCTACACGACCCAGTTTCAGGGCGTTTTAATCTCCAATTCGATCCTCGGCGTACTGGTGCTTTTCGCCATTCTGCTGTGGCTGCGGCGTCGGCATGACAGGACGCTGGGGTGGCTGGCCCTGCTCGGCAGCCTGTGGTTCGTGCGCAATTTGCGCTATTATTACGAAACACCGCCGGTCCCGATCGATCTCTACTGGCATGTGCAGATCAACATCATTTTCGCGATGATGGCGGTCTTCTACTGCTTTGCCGCGCGCTTCCTCGACATTCGCCACCGCCGATTGTGGACGATCGTGTCGCTTGGCATCGGTGCCACCGCGATCCTGAGCCAGTTGGTCCTGACCAGCCTGGGCATCAGCGATGTTGTCAGCCACCTCCTGGTCATCCCGCTGTCGCTCGCGATCCTGATCGTGTTCGGTCAGGCTGCGCTGGTCAATCCACGCCCCGAGATCATCGCGATGTTCGTCGCCGCGACATTGGGCGTCGGCTCGGCGATCCATGATTTTGGCATGGGTATGAAGGCCTGGGGCGGCACGCATTTCGCTTTGTTGCCGTACGCCGGCGTTATCATCTTTCTGGTCTTTGCCTTTGCTCTCGGCCGCCGGCTGATCGACGCGTTGGGCACGGTCGAAAACATGAATGTCATTCTGGAGGACCGGGTCGCCGCTGCCAGCAGCGAGCTGGAGCGCACGCAAAAGCAAATTCGCGCGCTCGAAGTCGCGGTGGCGCTGGAGCAGGAACGCGAACGCATCATGCGCGAGATGCACGATAGCGTCGGCGCCAACCTCATTTCCGCGCTTGCCATTACCGAACATGGCGACGCGTCGAGCCGGACGGTGGCGACTCTCAAACGCTCGCTGACCGATCTGCGCATTGCGGTCGATTCGCTTGAGCAAGTCGATGGCGACATCACCCCGCTGCTCGCCAGTTTCCGCCATCGCATGGAGCCCGAACTGCGCGCGGCCGGTTGGCGGTTTGATTGGCGCGTGGAGGACGTGCCGACGCTCGCGTGGCTCGATTCGGCCAATGCCCTGCATGTCCTGCGCATTTTGCAGGAGGCACTGAGTAACGCGCTTACCCATTCGGGCGGGGATGTCATCGTCTTTGCGTCAAAGCTGTCGGTTCGGGCGGGCTTACCGGGAATCGAGATCACCATCGCCGACAATGGAATCGGCTTTGACCGCCCCACGTTCCCCGACAGCAATGCGATGGGCGGGAAGGGGCAGGCTAACATGCGCGCACGCGCCCAAGCCTTGAGCGCGGATATTTCCTTTGGCGATGCGGAAAATGGCGGTGCGATGGTGACGCTCTGGCTGCCAGTTATCCGATAATCTGCGACCGAGCATCAACGCCCACGAAGCGGGATTGGCGCGGAACCGGCGAGGGTGTCGCCAGGCGGATTGAAGCCTTGCGCCGTCTAAACAGGCTAGCTCCGATGGGATACCCAAGTGGTGGAGCAGAGTAACTGCCCGGAACCGGGTATGTGCCGCTCCGCGAACGCCCCCTAAGCCAGCGCCGTTCTGCAGGAGACGAGAGGCTGGCCTGGTGCATAATCCACTGAAATTGGCACGGCTTGATCGTCGAGAGCGACAAGTATGACCGAGCAGAGCGCCTCTGATCCGGCCGAGGCAGCGGTCGCGCTTGGTCGGCATCTTCGTGCGGTAAGGGGACCGGTCTTCGCATTGCTCTTGGTGTGTGCGGTCGGCCATGCCGTGGCTTGGACCCTGGCGGAGCGGTATTTGCAGCCGGCCTGCGCTGTTGCTGCCGCTAAGCGACAGTGGCGCAACCTCGGGTATCGCGTGCCCGGACCAGGACGAATGCCCAGCGGACGGCGCAGCTATTGCATTCTTCAGGACGCGGACGGGAGCGACCATCTGATCTCGGCAAACCGTCTGGTCCTTTTCGGGTTCCTGTTCGATCCTTGGTTGATGAGCTTTCTCGTCGGTTTACCCGGCCTGCTCATAGTCCTGCGGCGTTGGCGACGCAGCGGCGGAGGGGCACCACAAGCCGCCTCCGGGAGGTAATTGCGTAAAAACGGCACCCTCCCAAACCGAGAGCCACTGTGTGGTCCCGATCTGACCATCTGAACTAAATAACGTATCGTTAGAAAGCAGATACTTAGATTGCTACCTCAAAACCGTAAGCGCTGGAATTCGAAGCCTATCGCTCCGCAAGACCACATCGGTAAAGTACGTATACTCCCGAATTGAACCAAGTTACATGGGCGCAGGGATCGATCAGAGGGGTGGGCGAGACTCGGTTCGTTTCGAACCACCCCCGTATAGTTTCTAACTATAGGGGAAATAACATGAATCGTGCTCAGAACTCTTCCGCCAAACTTGGCAAAACTGGGCCGATTCGGAAGACGAAGGCAGCGCTTCGTCGTGACCTGCAATCGCAAGTGAGTCGCCTGACCCTGCAATCCAAGGTCGCCGCCGCCACGGTCGCTGGCGTCTTTCTCCTAGCGCCAGCCAATGCTTGGGCGCAATGCGTCGTGGGCGCCACCACCGTTACCTGCTCGAACACCACGACGACCGACACCACCCTCCCGGCAAATGCGCCTAACGACCGCAACTATAACGGCTCTCTGCCCGTACCCGTGGTGGTGACGGTCGGGCCGGGCGCGACTGTCAGTGGAAACGGTATCGCGGTGTCCAACATTGGCGGTGGCGGCGTCACGGTCACCAATAACGGGACGATCAGCGTCGATGCCGGCAATACGCCGACCGCTGGTGGAACTGCAGCGCTGGCCGTCAGCGCGCTTGGTGGACCGATCGTTTACACCGGCGGCGGCATCACCAACAACGGCAGCGGTAACGCTTTCGATGCGACTCAGACGGGTGGAACTGGCTCGGTCAGCATTACCGCCGGCAACATTTCTGCGGCTTCGGGACAGGGCGTTGTGGTGCGCGATGTCGCCACCAGCACGGGGGTCAGCGTCACCACCGGGGCGGTGACCGCACTGACCGCGGGCAAGAACGCGATCGACGTGCAGAGCCAGTCGCTGACCGGCAATGTGACCGAGGTGGCG
>JAIXZV010000416.1 GCA_027489365.1 Sphingomonadales bacterium | reverse complement strand
GCAGTTCCAGGGGATGGGGTTTCAGGCTTTGGCGAGAGCCGCACAGGCCGCCGCCTCGGAGCGAAAACGGCAAGGGTTTGCGGAGACCTTCCCCGCGCTGCTGAGGTACTGGATGACCGGGTAAGGCCCGCCGCTGAGGCGTTCCACGGTCCAGTGGGTGGTGTGCTTTGCCACGCCCCAAGCGTCAGGCTCTGGCGCGGTCATGCCGGCATAGCCGGTGCCGCCACGACGGAATGAGGGTGGATGCATGTCCATGGGTGTCGCTCAAGGGTTGGAAGCTGCGAAGCGCTCATCGTTTGCCGCCCGGGTGTTTGCAGGCGCCTGGATGGGCAGAGCAAACGCAGGGCCGAGGGGGATGAAGATGGCGGGGGTCATGCCAAGCCTTTCGACAAGTCCCACACGCTGGTGATCAGCCGGGCTGCGGCGCGAGAGGGGACGGTGGCGACCCAGGCGCCGGGCTTGCCCCGGCCGCCGTGGGGGTTGAGGTTCTGCGCCCGGCCATCACGGGCCAAGCGCAGCAGGTGGTTCTCGATCGACTTCGCCGGCACGTTCAGCAGCTGGGCGAGCTGGTCGATCGTTGCGCGCGGGTGGGTGGTCAGAGCGGCGTGCACGCCGTCACGGGAGACTCTCATCGCAGCAACTCCTCGACGCCCTTGATGCTGTCGATCACCACCACGCGCAGGCCGTGCTTGCGCATGCGCTGGTGCTCGCGCAGCTGGTGGGCCTCGGGCTTGACGCCGGGGGCTTTGAGTTCTACCCACGCGTCATCGCCGACGTCTTGGACGAACACGCGACCCTTGCACACCACCAGCCGATCCGGCGCGCCGCGGCGGCCGATCCACTGGACCTTGCGCACCTCGCCGCCCAGCGCCTTGACGCGCTTGACCAGGTGCGCCTCGATCTCGCGCTCACGCATCGCCGTTCTCCCGGCCGCAGGTGCAGTTGCGGCCCTGGTTGCAGTCGCGACCACAGCCGTGTGCGCTGCCGCTGACGAGGGCCAGCGCGCAGGCAACCAGGGCTGCCCAGATCACGAACAAGAGCAGGTAGGTCATTCCGAGGCCCTCCAGGCGATGCGCACAGCGGGTGCACGGTGGAAGCCCAGACGCCGGTAGTAGCCGTAGACGCGCAGGGCGCGGCGGATGCGGGTGAGCATGGGTCAGTCCTTCCGGTAGCGGTAGGTTTCGAAGCCCGCGGCGGCCAGCGGCATGTCCAGCGCCCAGGGCGGATTGGCGGCCAACAGGCTGGCCAGGTGGTCGGGGTTGAACTCGTCCGAGTCAGGCGCCTCGCAGATCACCTCGTCGTGCACGGTGAGCACGATCTCGTAGCCAGCGGCCTCGATCAGCGGCATGTTGTGAGCCATGACGTCGCGGGCCACGGCCTGGCAGATGTTTTCGAAGAGCTTGCCGCCGTAGGTCTTCAGGCGCGACCACTTCCGGCTGTACTGGTTCAGGCCCATGTAGGTGATCGCGCCGTCCACGATCTGCGGGCTGGGGTAGCACAGGGCCCGGCCGCTGGGCAGGCCGATGCGCAGCCAGTTGCCGTCGCGGCGCACCTTCACCTTGCCGCAGGGCAGGGTGGTGCCGGGCTGCTCGATGGCGTGCATCACCGTGTCCTTGAGCTCGGCCCAGTGCGCGGCGATGTTGGCGTGCGCGTCGCGCCAGACGCGTTTCAGCACGTCGCACGCAATGAAGGCCTCTTCGCTCAGGCCGAAGGCGGGGCGGCGTTCTTTGATCGTCCAGGCGTAGAAGCTGTTGGCCTCGCTGCGCGCCCACTCGGGGGCCAGCGGCAGCACCTTGGCGGCGAGTTCCTCGAGGTCGATGCCGTAGGCCGCGGCGAAGGTGACGAACGCGCCCACGCCACCCTCATAGCCCAGGGCCAGCTCCTGCACCTTGCCCACTTGGCGCTGGTCCTTGGTCACGTCCTCGGGCTTCACGCCAAAGCTCTTGCCGTAGGCCAGCTTGTAGAGGTCGTGCCCGCTGCCGGCATCGAATGCGCGGAAGGCCTTGAGCTTCCAGGTCTCGCCCGCCAGCCAAGCCTGGTCACGCCCTTCGATATTCGACAGGTCGGCCACCACCAGCTTCTTGCCGGGCGGGGCGATGATGGTCCCGCGGATGGCGCTGCTGGTGAGCTCCATCACGTTGTCCACGACGAGGTCCGCGCAGCCCGCCATCAGGGCGTTAATGCCAGCCTCAATCTGCTCCTGCTTCAGGGCAGGGCGCGGCATGTTGTCGGGCTGGAACAGGCGGCCCGCCCAGCGACCGGTGCGGCCGGCGCCGTTGAATTGCTTGGTGCCGCGCAGCCGGCCGTCGGCGCTGGTGGCCTTGATCAGCGTCTTGTATTTGCTGGTGCTGCTGGTGCTGGCCTGCAGGCGGATGGCCAGCAACTCACGCAGCGCGGGCGGCAGATCCGGGTCTGCGATGCGACGCTCCAGCGTCGACATTTGCATGTCGGGCAGGTCGACGCCGTAGGCTTCCAGGATGTGCGCGAGCAGCTGGTCGCGCTTCGTGGCGCTGGCCACCTGGCCGTCGGTCAGCTCGACGGTGCGCGCGGCCAGGCCGCGCTGCGCTAGGTCGACGGCGGCCACAGCGGCGTGCGCCAGCGGCACATCCATGCACATGCCGCGATCGTTGACGCGCTGGTCCAGGTGCCACAGCGCCAGCTCGCGGGCGTTGCTCGGGTAGTTCCACGCCGGCATGCGCTTGTGGCACTCGCGCATGGCTTCGATGTCCAGGCCGGCGTAGCTCACGAACCGGGCCCACTCCACCGGGTGGGTGGCGCGCGTGGCGCGGCGGATCTTGGCGGTGGCTGGGCGCGGCTTGCAGAAGAGCTGGATCAGCTGCCGGCCTTCCTTGTCCTTGGCTTTGTCGCTCGGCACCTTCAGCACATCGCACATGGCGCCCAGGCCAGCCGGCAGGCCATGGCTCAGGGCCTGGACCATGGTGTCCCGCCAGCGGTCGACGGGCGGGCAGTGCTGCGGCGTGTCGTGGCGCATGACGGTGCGGTCGAAGTGACTGTTCTGCGCCCACACCTCCACCTCGGGGTCGGCCAGCGACTCCTCCAGATCGAAGGGCAGGGTAGGGTCGTCGGTCAGGTCTTGCACCTGCACCGGGCCGTCGTCCAGCGCCCAGGCCATCAGCATGATCTCGGCGCTGGCGGCGTAGGCGTGCGTGCCGTTGGTGATTGGCACCTCGCAGTAGGTCTCCAGGTCGAGCCAGAGCTTGGTCACGCCACCACCCCGCGCACGGCGTCCGCGATACGGCCTAGGAACCCCAGCGCGGCGAGGCGCTCGGCCGGCGTCATCTCGCGCCAGGCCTGACCGCTCTCCCGCACCATCGCCACCCGCATGGACTGGCAGAAGTCGATGGCACGCAGGTGCTCGGGCATGCCCTCAATGCGGGGCAGGTGGGTGAGGTCCACCGTCACGCCAGTGGAGCGCGCGATGCCGCTGGCGCCGTCGAACCAGAGGCGGGGGATCTGGCTGGGTTGATGTGGTGCGTTCACGTCGATGCTCCTGCTCTTTGGTGTGGCCCAGGCCACGACATCCCGGCCAATCGCGTTGCCTCTTGCCCGCCGGGTGCTAGGCCGCGCGCCTCAAAATCCGTGGGGGCCAGCGCGCGGCCGATGTCGTAGCTCTGTCCCGCACTGGGCCGGTCGCGGGGAGGATGTGGGCAAGACCCCACACACGCCGGGGTTGGCCCCGGCGCCCAAGGTTCAAGCCAGGTCGTCAGCGGTCGCGCCGCTGGTGACGTCGTCGAAGTCGTCGTCGCTGGCCACGCCACCGCCGGTGAAGCTGTCACCGTCGCGGAAGAACTGCACGCCCATCAGCGTGGCGTTGACGCGCTTGCCGTAGTTGTTGTCCTGGGCCCAGAGCTCCAGCACGGCGTGCACGTAGCAGCCCGCATAGGGCTTGCCATCGGCCTCCACCAGCGGGGTCTTGTCCGCGTCCACCACGGTCGGGCGCATCGGGTTGCGCGCCGAGATGTAGAGGTTGCCGGGGAAGCCGTCGTAGCTGGCCTTCAGGTCACCGTCGTGCAGACAGACCTTGTCGGCCTTGCGCGCCTGGGCCAGGATGCCGGCCGCCTTCGCGCCCCACTTCTCCTGCGCCACCGCGTCGATGGCGGCGTTGATGGTCTTCACCTGCGGGTCGGCGGGGTCGATGAGGAAGCTGGCCGAGAAAGCCGGCTTGCCTTCACCGTTGACGGTCTTGGCTTCGAACAGCGTCGGGAAAGCCAGGCGAACGTTTTGCAGTTTGATCTTCATGGTGCGGGTTCCTTTCAGGCGAGGTCGCAGGTATCGAGAGGAGAGGTCACGTCCTGGAAGTCATCAGCGACCGCGGACATGACCAGGGCCGGGCGCTTGTCGGTTTCGGGGGCCACCGAGGGCTTGCCATCGGCCTGGGTGATGAGGGCCTGCAACTTGGGCCACTGGCGCGGGCCGATCACCTCGGCCTTGGCCAGCTTCTCGGCCGTCGTCGGGCTGATGACGCTGTAGTCGTACATCTGCTCGTGCTTCACGCGCATGGCCTTGAGCGCGGCCTCGGCCTCCTGCTCGTTGGTCCACTTGCGATTGCCCTTCTTGCCCTGCACCAGCTTGAAGCCGGGCACCGGCTGGCCGGCCAGCAGGCGGCTCTCCACCTCGGCGCGCACGGCCTTGAGCCAACTCTCGATGAGGTCGGCAGCCTTCATGGCGCTGGCCAAGTTGACGTCGGGCAGCATGGCGGGCACGTTCTCGACCTGCTCGCCCGAGGTGAGGTCGTCGAAGTCCGCGCCCACCTCGTCCTGGACCTTGCGGGCCAGCGCGCTGCAGGTGGCCTTCGCTGCGCACCACTGGCACTGCTTCGTGCCGGGATTGCGCGCCTCGGGGTTCGCGTCGTGGATGGCGATGCGCTTCTTGATCGTGGCGCGGAATTCTTCGAGCTCTTCGACCGGCTGCACCCACTCGCTGACGGCGCCCAGGCGCGGCTGGTGGATCACCATGCGCACGCTGGTGAAGTCATGGGCGAGGCTGAACTCGTCCATCGCCGCCAGCGCGTAGATCTGCAGCTGCGGGTTGCCGTCGGCTTCCACCGGCACGCCGCGCCCGTACTTCAGGTCCGCGATGATCAGCTCGCCCGGGGCGAGGATCACCGCATCGCTGGTGCCGTGCGCGCCGGGCTCGCCGGTGATGGCCTCGATGCTGAGCCGCTGCTCCACCATCAGGGCGCCGTTGGTGCCGCGCACCACGTCCCGGATGTAGCTGACGTAGTCGCCCACGGCCAGCACCATCTCGTCGTCCACGGTGAACGTGTTCTCGCCGGCCTGGATCTGCTGGCCCAGGAAGTCGCGCGGGTCGGTGCCGCGCTCCAGGCTCAGCGCGGCCAGCTCGTGCGCGGCCGTGCCTTCGTCGGCGTACTTGGACCCCTTGGGGTCGCTGGCCCAGCCGGCGCACTCCAGCCAGCCGGAAGCGCCCGAGGGGCTGCGTTGGGCGTGGGTGCTCATGGCTCAGCCCAGCGCCTTCAGGAAGTCGGCGTACTGCTCGGGCTTCAGCTCGGTGCCCTTCTTGGCGCCGAAGCTGTCCAGCGTCGCGATGACGTGGGCCCGGTCGGTTTTGGCCTTCTCGGTGATGGCCTTGCCCACCAGCTCATAGGTCACAGCAGTCGAGGCTTGGGACTCGGCCGCCGCATTGCCGGCAGACTGGGCGGATGCGTCGGCCGTCTTCTCGGGCGCAGCGTCCACCTTGGCAGTAGTCTGGCCAGGGGCAGCGACGTCCTTCGCAGACTTTCCCGCGCTGAGCTCCTTGGCGGTCTTCACCGTCTCGGCGCGCTTCTCAGCCATCTCCACCAGCTGCGCGGTGGTGAGCTCAGCGCCGGTGGGCGCCAGGGACAGAGCGGCCATCACAGCGTTGAGCTGAGCGGCGGTCTGCAGGGTGATGGTCACGGGGAACATGCGCGGTCCTTTCAGGGGGTTAGAAGGGGCAGGGGACACCCGCGCGCAGCGGGTACTGATGGGAGAAAGCGAGGTCAGCGATCGCTTGATAGAGAGCCTTCAGGTCTCCGATTCGCTTGGCCTGGTGCACTCGGCACGTGCGGGAGTGGTCGCACGCGCCACCGCCACGGCGGTGGGGGAACCAGTAGCCGCCGCACTCGCACTTGAGTCGACGGTTGCGGCGCCAGCGCAAGGAGCCCATGGCGTCACTTGCAAGCGTTGGGATTGGCCGCGCAGTCCACCGTCGGGGTGGGCTGCGGCTCTTCGTCGGAACCGCCGCCACCGCAGCCGGCCAGCACGAGGCTGAGGGCAGCGAGCAGGGCGACGGTGAACGTCAGGGCGGTGTGCATTGGGTTGACTCCTGGGTGGTATCAATCGGTTGTTAAGCCGAACAATACACAACCAGCAGGCTGTGCGCAAGCGAAATAAGCTGGATGGGCGAAAAAAAAAGCGCGCCGGTCAGGCGCGCTCTTTTGTGAGGGGGTGTTGCGTGGCTAGTCGATGTCTACCTTGCCCGCCGGGGCCGGCTCCACGGTCTCCACCTGCACGCCCCGGGCCTCGTAGTCCTCGTACTCGTCGTAACTGAACAGTGGGACCGCGGCCTGTTCTTGGAGGGTGATGTACTCCGCCACCTCAGCCGGCGTTTGCAGCTCGGTCACCGTGACGCCCAGGGCGTCCAGGTCGCGCTTGACCATGCCCAACCGCTTGGCGAGCTCATCCGGCGGGAAGCCCCCGCGGGTCTCGCTGAAGCCCATCAGTGCCCGCGGCAGCAGCACCAGGTGGCAGCTCGAGAGTGTCCCGGTCGCGATCAGCAACATCAGGGGCACCGCCACTTCGAACAGCCGGGCCGGGTCCATCCGCGGCTCTGCACGCACCAGCACGGCCACCTTCTCGGACAGGTACTCAAAACGGCGCGCCACTCCTTGGATCTCAGCCGCCTGCGCCACGTTGCGCTGCAGCTCAGGGGGCAGGCGCACAGACCACGCGTTTGTGACCCGCGCTCTGTGCATTGCGGCATTGCGCGCCGAATCTATGGCACTGCCGACGATCGGCACGCTCTTGGACCATTCCAGTTTGGGGGCCGGCGGCACGTTGAGCCTGGGCGGTGGCGACATCTCGAACCTTAGCCCCGCGGGCGGTTGGTAGTCCGGAGGCGGCGGCATCTGGGCCGTTGGTGGCTGTGATGCGAACTCCGTGGCGTACCGGATCAGACTGCGGTCGGGATCAAACTCGTCCTCATCACCTGGCTGTGGCGGGTTGCGCAGTCGCCGCTTGACGTCTGTCAGCACAGTCTGGCCAAGGCGCTGCTGCGCCTGCGCCAGGAGATACCGCGCCGTGGTGGTCTCGGGTGCAAGGATCGTCGCGACTTCTTCAACGCGGTCCTTGGGGATCTCGTCCTTCGCGATCCACTTACTTACCGACTGCTGGGTGATGCCCAGCCTGTCGGCCAGGTCACCCAGTTTCATGCCCTTGGCGGCCAGATCAGCCTGCAAGGCGGCTTTGAGGGACATGGTTCACTACCTTAAGTTGTTGCCGCATTTTAGGTTTCTGGCGTTGTCACCGACAACGCACACCCCCAGGTTGTTATTCACACTCAGAAGGCTTACTATTTGCCTGTTTGGTTGTGGGAATTCACCATGGGCACGAAGACTGAGACCGGAGTTCAAGAGGCAATCCGTGTGGCCGGTGGCCAGCGGCAGCTGGGCGAGATGGTGGGGGCCTCGCAGCAGGCCGTCGCCAAGTGGGCCCGCAAGGGTTGGGTGCCGGTTGGGCGTGTGATCGAGGTGGAGCAGGTCACGGGCGTCAAGCGCGACCGGCTGGTGAAGCCTCAGCTGGCCAATCTCCTCGCTGACCCTGCCACCCTCTGACGGGTAGTCATCTCGTGATGGCTCAGCCGCAGAACCCCCTGCGCCCCTTCGTGGGCGCCAGCATCCCCGCCGAGTTGCGCGAGCACGCCCGCTGGGCGCCCTGGCGGGCCCAGTGGAACGAGAAGCGCCAGAAGTGGGACAAGATCCCTTGCCAGGCCAACGGCTACGGCCTGAGCACCGCCAAGCCCGAGCGCTGGCTCACCTACACGGCCGCGCTGGCGGCGCTGCGGGCCCGGCCCGATCACTTCGCGGGCATCGGCTACTGCATGACCGGGCCGCACGGCCTGGTGGGCACCGACATGGACGGCTGCGTCAACGCCGACGGCAGCATCGAGCCCTGGGCGCAGGAGGTCGTGGCCGCGCTGGGCAGCTACACCGAGCTCAGCCCGAGCGGCCGCGGGCTGCGCATCTTCAGCCTGGGCGAGGTGCCCGAGGACTGGACCAACCACGACATCGGTATCGAGGTCTATGCGGGCCACGAGCCGCGGTTCCTGACCGTCACCGGTGAGGCGCTGGCCGACCACACCGCGCTGCGCGCGGCACCTGCTGAGGCCTTGGCCGCGCTGTCCGCGCGCTATGCCCGCCAGAAGACCAGCGCCACGGTGATCAGCCTGCAGATGCCGGACCTGGTGGACGAGCTGGCGCTGCCTGACGTCGCCGAACTGGATCTGCCGTGGCAGGTGCGCGAGTTCCTCACCGAGGGCACGCACCGCGGCGACCGGTCGCGCGAACTCTTCGCGTCGGCCGTGGCGCTGTACAGCGCTGGGCTGCGTGACGATGAAGTGCTGAGCGTGCTGGCCGGCAACGCCCACGCCATGGAGGTGGCGCTGGACCACCGGCGCCAAGACGCCGACCGCGCGCTGATGTACCTGTGGACCGAGCACGCCCAGAAGGCCAAGGGCCGGGCCAGCAGCAAGGTGGCCAGCGCCGAGGATTTTGAAGACGTCAGCGAGCCTCCAGCACCCGGCGCCGCGCCGAAGAAGGCCCGATTTGCATCTCTGACGCTTACCGAGCTGATGGGCCGGCCGCGGCCCCGGTGGACGATCAAGCGCGTGCTGCCGCAGAGCGGCGTGGGCATGGTCTACGGCCCGTCGATGTCGGGCAAATCGTTCTTCCTGCTGGACCTGTGCATGGCGGTGGCTCGCGGCGTGGAGTGGCGTTCCCGCCGGGTGAAGCAGGGTGCGGTGGCCTACATCGCCGCAGAGGGCATGGGCGGCTTCCCCGACCGCGTGCGGGCCTATCGCGACTACCACGGCATTGACCTGGACGACGTGCCGCTGCACATCATCCCGGCGGCGCCGAGCCTGTTGGAGGCGGCCCAGGTCAAGGAGCTGGTGGGTGAGCTGAGGAAGCTGGCCGGGCTGCGTGTGGTGATCGTCGACACCCTGGCCCAGACCACCGCCGGCGGCGACGAGAACGCCAGCAAGGACATCGGCACGGCACTGGCCCACTGCAAGGCGATCAGCGAGGCCACGGGCGCGCTGGTGCTGCTGGTGGGCCACACCGGCAAGGACGAAGAGAAGGGCCCCCGCGGGCACTCCAGCCAGATCGCGGCTTTCGACGTGGCCATCCGGCTGGAACGCGATGGCGACCTGCGCGAGGCCAGCATCGCCAAGCTGAAGGACGGCCAGGGCGAGGGCGACACCTACCCGTTCCACCTGAGCTCAGTGGTGCTGGGTGTGGACGAGGACGGCGAGGACATCACGAGCTGCGTGGTGCTGCCGGGCCTGGCCAAGGGCGCCGCACCGGTGGAGCAGAAGCTTGGGCCGCTGCAGCGGCTGATCTACGACACCGCGGTGACGCTGCTGGACCTGGGGCCGCTGCTACGAGAGGACGACTTGATTGCAGCCGTGGTGTCAGCGCAGCCCAAGCCGGCGGGCCAGGACAACCGGAAACGCGATGCGAAACGCGAGTTGCCCAAGCTGGTGAAGCGCGGGGCCTTGCAAATGGCGGCGGGCATGGTCGCTTTGCCGTCTGCTGAATCCGCAAAGGAAAGCGAATAGGGAATTTATTGCATGCAAGTTTTTACGTTCCCTGCTTTCCCTAGTCGTTCCCTAAAGAGTCAGGGAAAGCGCCCAAACCCTACCTTGCTTTCCCCACGGCAGGCCCCCTACGTAGTAGGGGCCGACGGGGAAAGCAGGGAGGGAACGCCGATGGGGATGGGGAAAGCGGAACGCGCAACTTTTAGCAAGGAGAAACCGTGAACACGAACGAGCAGAAAAATGCACGTTGCGAGAGCTGCAAGTGGTTCAACCCGACCCTGGGTGAAATGGGCGAGTGCCGCGCTTCGCCGCCCGTGGGCGGGGTGAAACCCTGGCAGCGCTGGCCTGAGGTGAAGGCCGAGGACTGGTGCCGGGTGTTTTCGGCCAAGCCCGCGGTGCGGTGATGGCGCAGCTACTCGGCCGGCCGCTTCGGCAGCAGAACAAAACGAGCCACCACGCAGGTGAGCAGCCCCGTCACCACCACGTTGAAGCCGCCGGGGTAGACGAGCACAGCCGCGTAGTGCAGTGCCATGAAGACCGCGACGAGCTTGCCGTAGAGCGCCCACCCGGCGCGGGCCGGCATAGCGGGCTTGGGCAACACCGCCCAGCAGAGCGCGCACATCAGCAGCGCCATTCCCAGAACCTGAAACATCGCGATTACCCCCTGAAAGGACCGACCATGGTAAGCATCCGCACGCGGCTGCGCCGCCTCATCCGGGTGAACGAGGGCGGCCGACGCATTGGCGAGGACCACCACCGCGCCAAGCTCACCGACGCCGACGTGGACCAGATCCTGGCCCTGCGCGACGCCGGCATGAGCTACGGGAAGATCGCCAGCAAGTTCGACGACATCCCCGGCGGGGTGGCCAAGAGCACGGTGCGCGACATCTGCACTGGTCGGATTCGGGCGCAGCTGTGCGCTCGGATCAAGCGGGCGGAGTGACCGGACCGGCGCTCAGCGATTGCGGATTTCGATGATGGCGTGGGGCGCTTCTTCCCACACGATGGGCCTGATGGCGTACATGCACGACGTGCCGGGCCGGGTGCCCTTGTAGGAGTTCAACCCGGTCACCTTGCCCGCCTTGAACCACACGATGCGGTAGTCGTGATACCCAAAGCCGGCGCCGGTCTGGCAGTACTGCCAAGCCTCGCTGTCGCCCTTCATCTGCCGGTCGTCAGGCGTGCCGAGCGCGGCCTGCACTTGCTCCTTGCCGTCGCCGACGTTGATGAGCGAGGCTTTCTTTTCGAGTGAGCCGCAGGCGGCCAGCGCTGCGCACAGCGCGAGGATTGAAATGCGCATGGTGTTCTCCCTAGTGAGCTAGCCATCCTACAACCGGTGTGCGTATAAGCCCGGGACCGCGCCACACCATCGTGGCATGGTCCGCTACAGCCCCGAGATTGCTGCAGAAATTTGCGAACGGCTTGCGAAAGGCGAGTCGCTGCGCTCCATTTGTCGCGATCTGCACATGCCCGAAGCAAGCAACGTCGTTCGATGGGCGCAATCTGATGTGGGAGGGTTTGCGCAACAGTACGCGCAGGCGCGCGAAGCTGGCTACCACGCGATGGCCGAGGAGATCCTTGAGATCGCCGACGACGCGAGCCGCGACACCGTGAGCACCGAGCAGGGCGAGCGGGCCGATACCGAGTGGATTGCGCGCAGCAAGCTCCGCGTGGACGCCCGCAAGTGGCTGTTGTCCAAGATGCTGCCCAAGGTCTACGGCGACAAGCAGCAGCTTGAGCACAGCGTGACCGAGGACACCGCCGACATCCTGGCGGGCGCACGGAAACGCGCCGGTGTCTAAGGCCTCATCGTTCGACGCTGAGCTGGCGCGCGACCTGGCGCGTTTCTATGACGACCCGTTGGGCTTCGTTCTCTACGCTTTCCCGTGGGACACCGACAAGGCCCTGCAGATCGTGAAGCTGCCCGAGCCGTGGTCGCTGGCCTACGGCTGCGAGTACGGACCCGACGCATGGGCCTGTGAGCTGCTGGAGGACATCGGCCGCCAGGTGCGCGATCGAGGGTTTGACGGGGTCAACCCGGTGAAGCCGATCCAGTTCGCGGTGAGCTCGGGCCACGGCATCGGCAAGTCGGCCATGGCCGCGTGGCTGACGCTGTGGATCATGTCCACGCGCCCGCACTCCAAGGGCGTGGTGACCGCCAACACGGGCGAGCAGCTGGCCAGCAAGACCTGGGCGGGCGTGTCGGCTTGGCTCTCCAGGGCCGTCAACAAGCACTGGTTCACCATCACGACCGGCAAGGGCGCGATGAAGCTGGTGCACAACGAGCACCCCGAAAGCTGGCGCGTCGATGCGCAGACCAGCCGCGAGGAGAACAGCGAATCGTTCGCCGGTCTGCACGCGGCCAGCTCCACGCCCTGGTATCTGTTCGACGAGGCCAGCGCGATCCCCGCCAAGATCTGGGAGGTGGCCGAAGGGGGCAAGACCGACGGCGAGCCAATGCATTTCGCCTTTGGCAACCCGACCCGCAACACCGGTGCCTTCGCTGAGTGCTTTGGATCCCAGCGCCACCGCTGGAACACGCGGCAGATCGACAGCCGCAACGTGGCCATCACCAACAAGGCGCTGCTGCAGTCCTGGGTGGACGACTACGGCGAGGACAGCGATTTCGTACGGGTGCGCGTGCGGGGCGTGTTCCCGCGGGCCAGCAGTGCTCAGTTCATCCCCCGCGACCTGGTCGACGGGGCCATGGCCCGCGAGGTGGCGACCGAGCGACCGATCGGCCGCACCGCCGCGGTGGGCGTAGACGTGGCGCGCTTCGGCGACGACAGCAGCGTCATCTTCACCCGCGTGGGCCGCGACGGCGCCAGCATCCCCATCAAGCGCTTCCGGGGCCTGGACACCATGCAGATGGCCGCCCGGGTGTCCGAGCACATCGACGTGCTGGCCTCGATGGGCCTGCGGGCCGTCGTGTTCGTGGACGGCGGCGGCGTGGGTGGCGGCGTGGTGGACCGGCTGCGCCAGCTCAACCGCGAAGTGATCGAGGTGCAGTTCGGCAGCACGCCCAATGACCCGAAGAAGTACGCCAACAAGCGCGCCGAGATGTGGGGCAAGGTGAAGGAGTGGCTGGCCATCGGCGGCCTGCCCGAGGACGAGACCCTGGCCACAGATCTCACTTCGGTCGAATACGGGTTCAGGCCTGACGACACGATCCTGCTGGAGAGCAAGGAGTCGATGAAGAAGCGCGGCCTGGCCAGCCCGGATGACGGCGACGCGCTGGCGCTGACGTTTGCCCAGCCTGTGCCCGAACTGCCGCTGCCGCCAAGCCACGAACGCGACACCCGGGCCGACAGCCTGAACTACGACCCGATGGCGGCCATGCGTTGAGTTGCGCAGCCCGTGGGTTGTCACATGTTGCGTTACGACGCGTCATGCGGTGCGGATAACGCCCGCACCCGCTCCCACACTGGCCGGCATCCCCATGTCCTGGGTGCCTCGCCATGTGCATGTCCCGCCCCAACATCAAGCAGCCCGACCCCGTCCAAGAGGCCAAGCAGCCCGACTTTGCCGCGCAGCGTGATGCGCGGCGAAAGCTCGCGCTGAAGGGCGGCAGCACGATGCTCACGGGCCCGTCGGGCATCGACCTGGCCGCCGGCGGCAACTCCGCCAAGCCCACCCTGCTGGGCCAATGACATGGCAGAGCTGAGCCAGCTGAAACTCAAGCGCCTGCGGGTGTCCGAGCTCATCGAGGAGCGCGCCTCCTGGATGGCGCACTGGCGCGAGATCAGCGAGTACCAGCAGCCGCGCGCCGGCCGTTTCGTCGTCACCGACGTGAACCGCGGCGAGAAGCGGCACCAATCCATCTACGACCGCACCGCCATCGGTGCGCACCGCACGCTGGCCGCCGGCCTGATGTCAGGCATGACGAGCCCGGCGCGGCCTTGGTTCCGGCTGGGCCTGGCCGACCGCGACCTGATGGAGTACTCCGCGGTCAAGACCTGGCTGCATCGCACCGGCCTGCTGCTGCGCGAGATCTTCGCCCAGTCCAACACCTACCGGGCCCTGCAACAGGGCTACGGGGAGCTGGGCCTCTTCGGCACCTGGGCCGACGTGGTCGAACCCGACTTCGACAACGTGATGCACCACCACCCGCTGACCATCGGCGAATACGCCCTGGCCACCAACGACAAGGGCGTCGTGGACACCCTGGTGCGCGAGTACCAGATGACGGTGGGCCAGATGGTCAAGAAGTTCGGCGCGGCCAACTGCAGCCAGGCCGTGCGCAACCTCTATGACCGCGGCCGGCTCAACGCCTGGGTGCCCATCACGCACATCATCGAGCCGCGCATGGACCGCGACATCCGCAAGCGCGACGCCAAGAACATGGCGTTCTCGTCGTGCTACTTCGAGGCCGCGAAGGACAACACCGAGCAGTACCTGCGCGAGTCGGGCTACAAGCGCTTCCCGGTCCTGGCCCCGCGCTGGGAGACGGTGGGCGGTGACATCTACGGCCACAGCCCCGGCATGGAATGCCTGGGCGATGTGAAGCAGCTGCAGCACCAGCAGCTGCGCAAGTCGCAGGGCATCGACTACCAGGTCAATCCGCCCAAGCAGGTGCCGGTGGAGCTGAAGGATTCGGCCCGTGCGCTGTTGCCCGGCGGGGTGAGCTACTACAACCAGACCACCCCAGGCGGCGGCATCCGCACCGCCTTCGAGATCAACCTGGACCTGAACGCCCTGCGCGAGGACATCGTGGACGTGCGCCAGCGCATCCGCGCCGCCTACTACGAGGATCTGTTCCTCATGCTGGCCAACGACACCCGCAGCGGGATCACCGCCACCGAGGTGGCCGAGCGGCACGAGGAGAAGCTGCTCATGCTGGGCCCGGTGCTGGAAAGGCTGCACAACGAGCTGCTGAGCCCGAAGATCGACATGGCCTTCGAGTTTGCTGCCGAGGCCGGCACCCTGCCCGAGCCCCCGCAGGAACTGCAGGGCGTGGAGCTGAAGATCGAATTCGTCAGCACCCTGGCCCAGGCCCAGCGCATCGTGGCCGCCCAGGGCATGGACCGCCTCATCGGCACGGTGAGCAGCATGGCGGGCCTGTGGCCCGAGGTGCGCCACAAGATCAACGCCATGCAGGTAGTCGACGACTACGCGGACGTGTACGGCGTTAACCCCGAGCTGGTGCTGGACGACGACCAGGCCAGCGCAGCGGTCAACGCAGAGCGCCAGGCCCAGGCCGCGCAGCAGGCGGCGGCCACAGCGCCTGACTTGGCCAAGGCCGCCCAGGCGGCAGGCAACACCAATCCCGATCAGCTGCGCGAAGTCCTGGGCATGTTCCAGGGGTACGGCAGCCCGCAGCCGGCAGGAGCCTGACCATGCAGATCATCTTCAACAGCGACGTGAACACCGGATCTTTCCGGTACGAGGCGGGGCAGGGCTACGACGTGGACAAGGCGGTGGCCGACCGGTTCGTGGCTCAGGGCGTGGCGCGCTACGCGACCGGGGACGTCCCTGGCAACGGCGTAGATTCTTCTGGCGGTCTGGCAGCCAGCCCGGCCACACTTGCGCCATCAGTGCCCGTGAACGTTCTTGCGCAAGCCAGCAATGCATCCGTCAGCGTGCAGTGGCTGGCCGGGCCTGGGCGGTTGCCCGATCAGTACGTGGTGACGCTGTCCAACGGCCAGACGACGACGGTCGCGGCGACAGCCCGGCGCCAGTCTGTGAGCCTGGCATCGGCCAATGGTGTCTCCGTGACCGCGACGGTTCGGGCCGTCTCGTTGGGCCTGACAAGCGCGGCCAGCCTGCCGAGCAATTCGGTCACGCCCACCGCGCTGCCGAGCAGCATCTTGCCGGTCACGCGAGGCCTTGAGATGTGGTGGAGCGCCGGCCAAGTCACAGGCGTTAGCAACGGCGCGTCGCTGGCCACCATGACCGATTTCAGCGGCAACGGCTACAACGCAGTTGGCCAGGGCGGTGGTGGAACGTGGGTCTCGGCCTGGAGCAACGGCAAGCCGGCGGTGTCCCTCAATGGGTCGAGCCAGTACTACCACACGCTCGCATCGGCTCTCTACGGCGGCATGCGCAAGCCTGACTTCACCGTCTACGCCCTCATCTCTGTGGCGGGCACGGCGACCGCTGCCGGTCGCGTGTTGAGCCTTGAGCGCGGCGTGCCGACCGCGGACCCTTCGGGCTGCTTTGCTGTGGGCGTCTCTGCAGGCGGCGGTGGCGGCACGGCCATCGTGCAGGGCTTCAACAACGGCACGCCGTTCGCTGGCGCCAGCTTTGCCACCGGCGACATCGCCAACAACACGCCCATCCGCGTCGCGGCCACTGGGCCGGGCGCAATGCGCGTCAACGGCAGCGCGGTGTCGGGCAGCTTCTTCGACGGACGCAGGGCGTTTGGAGCTGGCGCGCCATGGTGTTTTGGCGCCATGTACGGAGGCGGCTACGGCAAGTACTCCAACGTCTCAATTGCCGAGGTGGTGATCTTCAGCGAGGTGCATACCGCCGCTGAAATCGCTGCGATGGAAACCTACCTCAGCACCAGGGCCTGACATGCCAACTCAAGCACAGCTCGCCAATGTCTACATCGGAATTGAGCCGCCGCAAAATGTGACGCCCGGAGCGCGCTGGATAAGCCAAGCCGCGCGCCACCTGCAAGTGCCCCCCAACGGCTACAGCCGCAAGCCGATTGTTGGCAGTGGTGTCGGCGGCTCCGCCACGCAGGAGATCTCGCCCTGGTGGAACCCGACGACCAATCGCTATGAAGCGCTGGTCAACATAGGCAGCGCGCAGTACTTCACCTACTGCGCGACCGCCAATGGCGCTTGGTCGACGCCGGTCAAGGTGTTGGGCCAGGGTTCGGGTGGAGAGGCGAGCAATGCGCAGCAGTGCAGCGTCTACGTCGAAGACGATCAGCTTTGGGCGACGTATCAGACCAGCCAGTCCGCCACGACTGTCCAGATGGCGCGGGCCACGATGCCGACGATCGCAGCCGGGGCGCCCGTGTTCACGAAGCTCGGCACGGTCTGGACTTCTCCGCAGGCCATCTCTGAAAGCTCGTGGATGATGAAGACGGGCGGTTACTACTGGCTGTTCACGGCCAGCAATGCCCGCATGCTGATCACCCGCTCGCCGGCCGCCTCGCCCGCAGCATTCCTGACGACCGACCCGCTGGTGCAGGTAGCTGGTCAGCAGTTCGCAATGGCGCTCAACCTGGGCGTTCGCGGCGTGTCGCGCTTCGGTCGTCCGCAGGTCTTCCGCGAGGATGGGCGGTGGGTGCTGTTCGGCCATCTACTTGACGGCGTGAGCTTTCAGACCTGCAACGTCTACCGGTTCACCTGTGACGATGCCGACGTGCCGATCAACTGGGTGGCCGACAGCGACAAGCCTTTCCTGGATCAACGGCACCCACTGGAGGTGGACCAGATCGCCGACTTCAGGCTGCTGCGCGGGCCCAACGACGTGCCGATCATGTTCTGGACGGCGGCCAACAACCCCGGCGTCGCCTTCAGCATCATGGTGGCACCGGCGCGCGAGCCCATGCTGGCTTCTGACGGCGTCGACTGGTACTACACCCAGCAGCTCGACAACCAGGCAACGAAGCGCCTTTGCTTTGACCCCGACGTTGCCAATGCCGATCAGACCATCGCGAACTACTGGGACTTGGCATTTCGCACCGAGGGTGCGAGCCGCAAGGGGACGCTGCCAGTCGCTTCGTCCGGCGCGCGCGTGAAGGTGCGCAACTCGCCTGCCAACACGACCAGCAGCAACCAGGTCTACCTCGCGCCGGGCAACGCCACGGACGTGATCCTTGGCGGCAACACCATCACCGCCATATCGGCGGTAGGCACGACGGTGACGGTCACGACCAAACGCCCGCACAACCTAGCAGTGGGCGACCTTGTGACGACGACCGGGCACACCCCGTCGGGCTACAACAACACGGGCGCGGCCATTACCGGCGTGCCCGCCGCCAACCAGTTCACCCTCACTGCAGCAACCTCTCCGGCGGCGTCCACGGTCATCGGCTCCTATGTGGCCGGGCTGCTGCCGGGCGAGTGCCAGGAGTGGGTGTGCGAAGTGGCAGGCATCTGGACACGCGGCTGATCGGGTAGCCTTCGCGCATGGGGAGAGCACAGCAGAAGGTCGAGTACATAGATGCAGCGCGCGGCGTGGCCATTTTGATGGTGGTCCTCTGTCACGCCGTCCAGCCTTTTCGGCTTGACGTCGGCCGGGCATGGACCGACATCCTTATGGCCGGGCAGTACGGTGTGCAACTCTTCTTTGTAGCCTCAGCCCTGACCTTGTGCATGGCGTGGGAACGAGACAGCCGGCGTGGGGCCTTCTGGGCCCGTCGGCTGTTTCGCATCGCCCCCATGTACTACATCGGCATCCTGCTGTATTGGATCTGGTTCAGTGCTCGGGGCGAGGCTGATGCCTACACCGCGGTCAACCTCGGCGCCAATGCTGCTTTCGTCCACGCCTTCGTGCCCAGCGCGCACAACTCCATCGTGCCGGGCGGGTGGTCGATTGGCACCGAAGTCGCGTTCTACGCGATCTTTCCTTTCGTCGTGGGCCCGCTGCTGCGGCTGGGCCGCATGGCTGACTGGGCTTTGCCGGCGTGCGCTTGTGTCTGGTCGGCGTTGGCCGGCTGGGCTTGGCCCTGGACCAGTGAGAACGCCGAGTTCCGGTACCACAGCATTGCTCTGCAGCTGCCGGTGTTCTTGATGGGATTCTGGGTCTACCTTCGCCCCGCGCTTCGCTGGCGTCAGGATCTGCTGGCTGCTTTGCTGGTCGCTGGCTGCTGGGCGGCGCTCTGGAAGTTGCGAAGCGGCAACCCCTTGATGCTCGGCCTGATCGCCGCGTTGGTGCTGCGTGTCCTTCACCACATTGCGGATTTTCCTGCGTGGCTGCGAAGCGTCGGGCAGGTGTCCTTCAGCATGTATGTGGTGCACTTCATTCCAGCTTTCTTCATCGTGCCACGGCTCATGCGCGACCTGGACAGCCGCGCGGTGTCCGCGGTGGCCGGGATCGGCCTGACCATCGCGCTCAGCTACCTGGCGGCCAAGGTCACTGAGGCCGCGATTGAGCGGCCAATGGTTGCCTTTGGAAAGCGACTCACTGGAAAGCGTTGACGCATCAGCGCCCTACGGCTCAAGGTCCAGGATCTCAGCGCAACGGCGCAGTGCGCTTTCCAGGTCGTTCGACAACCCCAGCGATACCTGCAAGGCGTTTCGCACTCTCGGATCCGGCGATGAGCGCAGGGCATCCTCGGCAAGTTTCAAGGCCACCGGATTGCACCGGCTGTCGTCGAGGTGCAGCCTCAGCAGCACGGCGACTTGGCGTGGTGTGGTGTTGGGGGTGTTCATGAACTTCAACTCGGTATTCATGGCCGCCAGTCTACGCAGCGCCTGACCCCGTGCGCATAACGCGCACCCCTACTCACACACTGCCCGCACATGGCAGCGATGCGAGACCCCACAGACCTCCGTTCGCAAGAGGCCGACCAAACCGAACAACAACGGCGCGGCGACCTCAAGCAGCAGAGGGAGATCGAGGATCTCAAGTGGTTGCTGGCGCACCCGCAAGGGCGCCGGATCGCGTGGCAGTGGATGGGTGAAGCGGGCGTGTTCCGCAGCACCTTCAACCAGTCGGGCAGTGTGATGGCCTTCAACGAAGGCCAGCGCGCACAGGGCCTGAAGCTGCTTTCGCAGGTCATGGCGCACGTCCCGGAGGCGTTCACCAAGATGCAGAAAGAGGCGAAAGCCGATGAGCACTGAAACGCAGGAAGCCGGCGCAGCGACCACCGAAGCCGGGGGACAGCAAAACACCGCCGAGGGCACGCAACCCGAAGCGGGCAAGCAGGGTGCTGAGTGCACGCAGACGACCGAACCGGCCGAGGGCACGAAGCCCGCGGACACCCCGGCTGAAATCGTCTACGAGTTCAAGGCCCCCGAAGGCATGACCCTTGACCAGGCGCAGGTGGAGAAGTTCACCGCGATTGCCAAGGAGTTGAAGCTGCCGGCCGACAAGGCCCAGGCGATGGTGGACCTCGTCACTGAAGTCGAGGTGCAACGTCACCAGGAGCACGAGTCGCTGAAAGCGAAGTGGGCCGATGAGATCGCGCAGGACAAGGAGCTGGGCGGCGACAAGCTGACCGAGACCCTGGCCACCGCGAAGAAGGTCTACAGCCTGTTGCCCGCCGAGGAAGCGGAAAGCTTCAAGGCAATGCTGAACGCGAGCGGCTTCGGGAACCACCCCTCGATGGTTCGCCTGCTGCACGCAGTCGGCAAGGCACTGAGCGAGGACAAGTTCGTACCGGGCGGCGCATCGCCGGCGGGTGCGGACATCGGAATCGCGCAGCGCATGTACCCCTCCATGAATCCGTGAAAGGAACCACCATGAACCGCTTCCGTTCTCTGTGCGCGCTGGCTCTCGCCGCCGTGCTCTCGGTCGCTTCGGCGACCGCCTCCGCGGTGACCGACGGCATCAGCAAGCTGACCGCGGCCACCCCCCAGGTGCTGGCGTCGATCGCCACCTCTCTTTTCGAGCCGGTCTACGTCGCCATCACGCGATACATGGCCAGCACGGGCCTGATCCGCTACGCGGTGCTGGGCACCGGGCAGCTGACCCTGGCCGACTGGTCGAAGCGTCTCGGCCCCGACGGCAAGATCGACCCCGTCGCTGAGCTGCTGTCGCAGCAGAACGAAATCCTGGAAGACGCCGTCTTCGTCGAAGGCAACCTGCCCACCGGCCATCGCGTCGCAGTGCGCACCGGCCTGCCGGCCGTCTACTGGCGCGCTCTGAACGTCGGTGTTCCGACGAGCAAGAGCACGACCGCGCAGGTGGACGAAGCCTGCGCGATGCTGGAAGCCCGCAGCCACATCGACGCCAAGCTGCTGCAGCTCAACGGCAACAGCGCCCAGTTCCGCCTGTCGGAAGACTCGGCGTTCCTGGAGGCGATGAACCAGGAAATGGCCGGCAAGATGTTCAGCGGCAACACGGCCGTGGACCAGAAGCAGTTCACCGGCTTGGCGACCCGCTACTCCAGCACCACGGCCGGCAACGGCAACAACGTGATCCTGGCCGGCGGCGCCGGCTCGGACAACTCCTCGGTCTATCTGGTGGTGTGGGGCCCGCAGACGGTCTTCTGCCCGTTCCCGAAGGGAACGCGCGCCGGCCTGCAGCACCGCGACCTGGGCGAAGAATCGGTGCCGGATGGCAGCGGCGGCTGGTATCAGGCCGCTCGCTCGCTGTACCAGTGGGACGCCGGCCTGGTGGTGAAGGACTGGCGCTACGTCGTCCGCATCGCCAACGTCGACATGTCCGACTGGGTGGGCGTGACCGGCTCGCAGGCCGCGACCTCGGCCACGAACCTGATCAAGCTCATGATGCGCGCCATCGCCCGCATCCCCAACATGCGCATGGGCCGTGCGGCGTTCTACGCCAACCGCTCCATCGCCGAGGGTCTGATGATCCAGGCCCTGGAGAAGAGCAACAACGCGCTGGGCATCCAGCCGGCCCTGACGCAGTTCGGCAACAACATCAACGAGCTGCGTTTTCTGGGCATCCCCGTCCGCACGGTGGACCAGCTCGGCATCGCCGAAACGCTGGTCTCCTAAGCACAGCACCACGAAAGGACTACCACCATGTGGACCGACGCTCTCCTCCAGCTGTCCAGCGCGCAGACCGTCACCGCTACCGCGGTGTCGGCCAACGCCGTCGACCTCAGCCAAGCCCGCGACATCGGCACCGGCGAACCGCTCTACGTGGTCGTTACGGTCGATCAGACCGTCACGGCGGCCGGCGCGGCCACCGTCACCTTCCAGCTCATCACGGGCTCGGGTGTGGGCGGCGGTGTGATCAACGCCGGCATCACGGTCATCACCCAGACCGACGCGATCGGCAAGGCCGAACTCACCGTGGGCCGCCGCCCCATCATCCTGCAGATCGACCGCTCGGTGCTCAACGCACAGCCGATCGGCCAGCGCTACCTGGGCCTGCAGTACACGGTGGGCACCGGCCCGCTGACCGCCGGCCAGTTCACGGCCAACATCGTCCACGACGTGCAAGACCTGAACAAGCTCTACCCGAGCGGCTTCACGGTCCTCTGATAGGAGCCCGCCATGCCCCGATACCTCGTGCATCGCGACACCTGGATTTCGCACCAGGGCCGGCAGGCCAAGGCCGGCGAGACGGTCGACATCGACTGGCCCGAGGGCACCGAGCCCAAGAAGCTCGGCGACAACTTGGAGCTGCTCGAAGAGAAGCCGGCCAAGGCCAGCGGCAAGAAGCCGGCTGAGGGTGGCGATCTGGCCTGACCGCCGCGCTCAGGTGACAACGAACGGGGGCCGCGCGCCCCCGTTTCTCCAAGGAGATCCGCATGGACCTCGTCAGCATGAAGTCGGACGACAGCGACATGGCCGACTGCGCGTCGAACCCCTACGGCTACGGGTTGCGCCTGTGCCTGAACGATGACCAGTGCGAGGCGCTGGGCATCAAGACCCCGCTGGCGGCCGGCGCCACCGTGATGATCCAGGCCCGTGCCGTGGTGACGCGCGCCACGCAGAGCATGGAGGCCGACGGCGACGACAAGGGCCCGGACGTCTCGCTGGAGCTGCAGATCACCGACATGGGTCTGGGCCAGGCCAGCGGCCGCAGCTCAAGCGAAATCGCCGCTGAGATGTTCCCGGGGGGCTGACACCATGGCCTCGGATGTCGATGTGGCAAACATGGCGTTGAGCCTGCTGGGCAGCGACACGGCCGTGGCCAGCCTCTACCCACCTGACGGCAGCGCGGAGGCCGGCCACTGCCAACGCTTCTACGCGCTGGCGCGGCGCCAGGCGCTGGAGCTGGCGGGTTTCAGCTGGACCAAGACGCGCAAAGCGCTCGCGCAGGTGACCAACCCCAGCCAGGTGTGGACCTACGCCTACGCTCTGCCGGGTGACTGCATCACCCCGCTGCGCGTGCTGCAGACCAACTTTGCCACCGAGGCCCTGGACTACTACAGCACCCGGGTGGTGACTGCGGACGAGCTGCGCACACTCACCGAAGCGATGGGCGCCGACTTCGTGATCGAGGACGGCGTGCTGCTGACGCATGAGCCCGATGCGGTGCTGCTCTACATCCGCGACGTCACCGACCTCACCAAGGCCAGCACGGCCTTCGTGAGCGGCCTGAGCTACTTGCTGGCGAGCTTCATCGCCGGGCCCATCATCAAGGGCGAGGCGGGCGCGTCCGCTGGTCGCTCGCTGCGCGAGGCCGCCAAGCAAATCCTGGCCGACGCCGCGGTTCAGGACACCGTGCCGGGCAGCGAGAGCCACGACTTCATTCCTGGCTCGCTGCGGGCGCGCTACTGACCCATGGCCAAGTCGATCTTTCGCAGCTTTGCCGGCGGGGAGATCACGCCCGAGATGTTCGGGCGCATCGACCTGACCAAGTTCCAGACTGGCCTGGCGCTTTGCAAGAACTTCGTGGTGCTGCCGCACGGCCCGGCCGCCCGCCGGCCCGGCACCTACTTCGCGAACCAATGCCGCTACGCCTACACCCCGGCGCGCAACCGCCCGGTGAAGCTGCGGCCGTTCATCTTCAGCGCGAGCCAGGCCTATGTGCTGGAGTTCGGTGACGGCTACGTGCGCATGCACAGCAAGGACGGCACCGAACTGGAATCGGCCAAGACCGTTACCGGTCTGACGCTGGCCAACCCCGGGGTGTTCACCATCGCCGCGCACGGCTACTCGGTGGGCGACTGGCTCTTCCTGGACGAGTTCCCGAACAACAGCCTGGCCGCGCGGCTCAATGGCCGCTTCTTCATCGTCGACACGACCCCGACGGCCGACACCTTCACGCTGCGTGCGCCGCCCAGCTACGGCGCGGGCGACGGCGTTGTGCTCAGCACGGCCGGCCTGGATCCGTTCAGCTCGGGCCGGGTGCGCCGGGTCTACACCCTGGCCGCCCCGTATCTCGGCACCGACCTGCTGAATTATGCGCAGTCCAACGATGTGATGACCATCACCAACACGGCCTACCAGACGCGCGAGCTCAGGCGCCTGGGCGTCGCCAACTGGCAGTTCACCCCGGTGGGCTTCTCGGTGACGCTGGCCGCCCCGGGCGGTGTCAGCGCGGTGGCCACGATCCCGACTGCGACGAACCCGACAACGCAGACCTATGTGGTGACGGCGGTGGCTGCCGATCTGGTCACGCAGTCGGCCGCCTCGGCGGTGGCCGCGGCCAGCAACAACCTGAGCATCGCGGGCAACTTCAACACCATCAGCTGGACGAACGTGAGCGGTGCCGCGCGGTACTACGTCTACCGGCTGCGAGGCGGCGTCTACGGCTACATCGGCCAGACCACGGGACTGAGCCTGGTGGACGACAACATCACGCCCGACACGGTGACCACGCCGCCCACCAGCACCATCACGCTGAACGCGGGGGCGGGCGACTATCCCGCCGCGGTGACGTACTACGAGCGTCGCCGCTGGTTCGGCGGCACGACGCTCAAGCCCCAGAACTTCTGGGCCACGCGCTCCGGCACCGAGAACAACCTCACGAGCAGCGTCCCCAGCCAAGCCGACGACGCGCTGGAGCTGCGTATCGCCTCCCAGCAGCAGCAGAGCATCCGGCACCTGGTGGCGCTGCAGGACGTGGTGGCGCTGACCGCCAGCGGCGAGCACCGCATCTTTGCGGACGGCGGACCGGTGGTGAGCCTGGACACCATCAGCATCAAGCCCCAGGGCGCCACCGGGGCCAACCTCGTGCAGCCGGCGCTCGCCAACGACCGAGCGCTCTACGTCCAGGCCCAAGGCAGCTATGTGCGCGAGCTGGCTTTCGACCCCTCGGGCCTGGGCCGGTTCACGAGCGAGAACGTCAGCATCATGGCGCCGCACCTGTTCGACGGTTACACCATCGTGGACCTGGCCTACTGCAGGGCCCCGGTGCCGGTGTTGTGGGCGCTGCGCAGCGACGGCGTGCTGCTGGGCATGACGCACATGCCTGAGCAGCAGGTGTATGGCTGGCACCGCCATGTGCTTGGCGGGCACGACGAGAACGATCAGCCCTTTGTGGAATCCATCTGCTCGATCCCCGAGGACAACGAGGACGTGCTCTACCTGGCCGTGCGGCGGCGGCTTGATGGCGGCTACTACAACGTGAACATCGAGCGGTTGACGCCGCGGCACTTCATCGACCAGTCCTCCGCCTACTTCGCAGACTGCGGGCTGACCTACTCGGGCAACCCCGCCACCTCGATCAGCGGCCTGTGGCACCTGGAAGGCCTGGCGGTGGACATCGTGGCTGACGGCGCTGACATGCCGCGGCAGACCGTCACGAACGGCACCATCACGCTGGACACGCCCGCATCCACGGTGCATGTGGGCCTGAACTACGTGAGCGACCTCATGACCCTGCCGCAGGCCTACGAGGGCGCGCCGGCCGGCGGCCAGGGCACGATGAAGAACGTGAGCAAGGTCTTCTTGCGGGTCAAGGCCAGCAGCATCGCCAAGGCCGGTCCGTCGTTCGACAAGCTGCGCGAGCATCCGGCGCGTGCGGTGAGTGACCCCTACGGCTCGCCGCCCGCGCTGCGCACTGCGGAGCTGGGCATCCCGGTGGATCCGAGCTGGACCGCCGACGGCTCTATCTGCGTGCGCCAGGACCGGCCCCTGCCGCTCACCGTTTGCGCGATCGCCCATGACACGGCCATCGGTGGCGGTTGAGATCCGGGCGCCGCAGCCGGGCGACGCTGCGCACATTGCGGCCCACCTGCGCGAGGCCGACCTGGACGAGCTGATCGCCGCAGGCCTCGACGACATCGAGCCGGTGATTCAAGAGGGCATCGATCACTCAGCGCTGTGCTGGACGGCCACGGTCGACGGCCGGCCGCTCTGTGTGTTCGGCGTGCGCGAGTGGGAAGGGAAGGGTGCGCCCTGGTTGATGGGCACGCTGGAGATGGCCGCGCACAAGCGTGCGTTTATCGCGCAGGCACCTGCCTACATTGGTCTGATGCTGGAGGCTTTCCCGGTGCTGATCAACCACGTCCACGCAGCGAACGAGCAGGCCGTGCGCTGGCTCATGCGCGCGGGGTTCAAGCTGCAGGCACCCGAGCCGCATCCCGCCACGGGCGAGCTGTTCCAGACCTTCACCATGGAGCGCTAACGTGGACCTGATTGAAATGCTGGCGGCAGAGATGCCGGTCGTTAGCCGGGACCGCATCATGGCTCTGCAGGCCGCTGCGCTCGGTACGGACCCCGCGCAGTTCCCGCGGCTCAACTGCCCGCTGGTGCATCGTTTCGTGCCGGGCATCTACGTCCGCGAGATCTTCATGCCGGCCGGGACTTTTGCCGTCGGCAAGATCCACCTCAAGGCCCACATCAGCGTGATCCTGGGCGACATCAGCTTCGCATCCACCGCGGAGGGGCTGCGCCGGGTGACGGGCTGCGAGACCTTCGAATGCGCGGCCGGCATCAAGCGTGCCGTTTTCTGCCACGAGGATACGTGGTGGACCACGTTCCACCCAAACCCTACCGACGAGCGCGATCTGGCCAAGCTGGAGGCGCTGCTCATCGCGCCAGACTTCGCGGCCCTTGACGCAGCGGGGGTGGTGCAATGACTTGGGCCTACGTCGCCGTCGCCGCCGCTGCCGCCATCAGTGCGTACACCACCTACGACGCCAAGAAGGGCGCTCAGCAGCAGGCCAACTACAACGCCCAGGTGGCAGAGATTGAAGCTCAGGACGCGAAACGACAGGGCGATGAGGAGGCGGCCAAGGTGCGCCGGCAAAACAGTCAGCTCGCCGGTGCGCAGCGCGCCGGGTTCGCGGCCAAGGGCATCGACTTCTCTGACGGCTCCGCAGCGGATGCGCTGGATCAAACCGACTTCTTCAGCCAGGTGGACCAGGCCACGGCCAAGCAGAACGCCGCCAAGCAGGCGTGGAACCTGCGGGCCCGGAAGCAGGGCTACCAGTACGAAGCGTCCGCTCAGCGCCCGGGCTTCTCCTCGCTGCTTGCTGCCGGCGGCACCGTGGCGTCGAAGTGGTACGTCGGCAAGGGGCAGTGAATGGCTACCGTTCCGCTCAGTACCGGGCCGCGCGTTGAATCGACGGCGCTGCAGGGTGGATACCTGCAGCCTGTTGACACTGGCGCCAATGGGCGCCAGCTTGCAGGCATCGCCAGCGATGTCGCGGATGGCCTCTACCGGGAAAAGATCCGAGACGCCCAGGACACCGCCTGGCGCACCCAAGCCGACATCAACACGGCTTGGGTCCAGTGGAACGCCAAAGAGTCCGAGGCCAGCCGCGGCGTGAACGCCAAGGGCTACGCCCAGCGGGTGCAGGACTGGTGGAAGAGCGCGGCCGAGACTTACGGCAAAGACCTCAGCCCCATGGCCAAGCGCCTGGTGGGTCGCAGCCTGATGCAGTCCCAGATGTCTGCTCTGGACGGCGCTTCGCGTCACGAGAACCAGGAGCTGGACCGGTCGCGCGCCGAAGCGCTGGACGGGTCGCTGCAGGCCGAGGTGAGCCGCGGTGCTGCCGGCGGCCCGGCGGCCGCGGCCGGCTCGGTGAGCGTCATCCAGAACAACCTGCGCGAGTTCGCTGCCGCGACCGGCAAGCCCAAAGAGTGGGTGGCGGCTAACGAAATGAAGTACACGACGGCGTTGCACGCGAATGTGATCGCCGGCCTGATCCAGGTGGACCCTACCAAGGCGCAGGAGTACTTCACCGCCAACAAGGGCCAGATCGACGGCACCCGGCACGACGAAATTGCCAAGACCATCAACGCCACCAGCGCGGTCAACGACGGCGACAAGGCCGCGGGTGAAGTCTGGGCAAGCAGCGGCCCGCGCGGCTACAACGAGCCGGTGCAGATCGACAAGATGGAAGCCCGCCTGCGCGAGCTCTACCCCAACGACGCACCCCGCCGGCAGGCCGCCATCGCTGCGCTGCGCGAGCGCGCAGCCGCACACAACGCTGCGCAGGCCGAGACCAACGCCGGCAACACCAACGCCATCTACGCGCTGCTGGACGGTGGCGCCCCGATGGCCCGCGTGATGCGCTCGCCCGAGTGGCTTGCGTTGCCGGCCACAGAGCAGCACAAGATCACGATGCAGCGCGAGAGCGAGGCAGCAGCCCGCGAGGCTCGCGCCGCGGCCGCCGAGCAACGGGAGTTCACGCGCGAGCAGCGCCGTGAGCGCCAGCTGCTGTTGAACAACGGCGACGCCTATCTGCGCTATGGCGACCCCGAGGTGTTGGCGAAGATGACGCGGCCCCAGGTGGAGGCCACCCGCTCGGTGTTCGGCTTCGAGGGCGCGCAGCACCTGCTGGCCCGCTACGACAGCCTCCAAAAGCCGGGCGCCATCGCCGAGGCGCGCATGGATGCAGACGACTTCAAGCACGTCGCCGAGCAGATGGGCCTGGACCCGTTCAATGCGAAGTCGCCCGAAAAGAAGAAGGCGCTGGGTGAGTTGCAGTTCCGCGTGGAGCAGCTCATCAACATCGCGCAGCAGTCCAAGAAGCAGGCGCTGACCCGCGAAGAGAAGATGGCGCTCATGCAGGGCGAGCTGGCCCGCCAGGTCACGGTGGACCCGGGCCTGTTCAGCTTCAACAAGCAGCTGCCGGTGATCCAGCTCTCGCCGGATGACGCCCGCCGCGTGGTGGTGCCCGATGCCGACAAGGCCAAGATCAGCGAAGCGCTGAAGGCCATGTACGCCACCGACCCGAAGAACCCGGACTACGCCCCGACCGAGGACAACGTGCGGCGCCTGTACCTGGCGCGCCAGTCTCGCGCGGCCGGTCTCATCGCGCCGCCGAAATGACCAACGAATACCTGGACATGCTCAAGGGCGCGCCGGCCGCCACTGGCGCCGCACCCACGCCCGAAGGCAACGAGTACCTGGATCTGCTGCAAAGCGAGGCCCAGCGCAAGCGCGCGGCCCTGACCGGCAACCTCACCCAGGCGGTGGCGGTGAACCCGGACCATTACAGCGCGCAGCGCAAAGTGGCTGGCTATCTGGGCTACCCCACGGCCGTGGTGCAGGCGATGCCGGCCCTGGCGCAGCAGGCCAAGGTGCAGCAGATCCAAGCCGACGCCAGCACCCACCCGGTGCTGGAGAAGCGCTACAGCGACGCGGATTTCGCGGCGCTGGCTCACGACGACAGCTTCACGCTCTCCAAGATCGGCGAGGCGGTGAAGTACCTCGTCAGCGCGCCGGGCGCAGCGCGCGGTGGCCTGGCGAGCGACGCCGGCCGCGCGCTGCGCAGCATTGCCTCAGGCGCGCCCGCCGCCAGCGCCGGCCTCTACAACGCCGCGGCCTCGGTGTTCGGCGTGACCGACCAGGCCCTGCAGTTCCTGGACAACGTGGCGGCCAAGATCACCGGTACGCCCACGCGCCAGATCGTCGGCACCGTCGGGCCCGAGGGTTTCCTGCGCTACCTTGGCGGCCAGGCCGATGACCTCGCGAAGGCGGTTCAGGGCACAACTCCCGACGCCGGTTTCGTCGAGCGCTCGGTGATGTCGGGCTTCCAGTCGGCAGGCCAGAACCTGGCGCTGCTGCCTGTGGGCCTGCAGGCTGGCGGCGAGCGCGCCATGCTGGCGCTGATGGGTCTGGCCACGGGCGGCCAGAGCTACGGAAAGGCACGCGACGCAGGGCTGATGCCGTTCAGGGCCGCAGCCTACGGCGCCGAGGACGCGGTGGCCGAAGTGCTGACCGAGAAGTACCTGGGTGCTGCGGGCTTCCTGAAGAACGTCAAGGCCGGGGCCAGCGCCACCAAGCTGGCGATCTACGAGATCACCAAGGAGGTGCCGGGCGAGATGGCCGCCACCCTCTGGCAGAACTTCAACGAGTGGACGAACCTGAACCCCGAGAAGTCGCTGGCCGACTTCCTGAAGGAGCAGCCCGAGGCGCTGGCCCAGACAGTCATTGCCACGCTGGTGGGCGGCAGCACGCAGATCGGCGCCGTGAAGGGCATCCAGAAGGTGGCCGAGAGCGTGATGGGCATGCGCTTCGAGAGCATCGAGGCGCAGCGCAGCGCCGACGCGCTGGGCCAAGCGCTGGACCTGGTGGGCCAGTCCAAACTGATGGAGCGCAGCCCCGAGGAGCTGAAGGCGGTGCTGGGCGAGATGGCCGGCGACGCCGAGGTGCGGTTCGATGCGCGCACCCTGGCCGAGACCCTGCAGCAGTCGGGCCTGGGCGCGGAGGTCATCGCCAAGGCGCTGCCCAGCATCCAGGGCCAGATCGCCGCGGCCGTCGAGGCTGGCAGCGAGGTGCGCGTGCCGGTGGGCGAGTTCCTGGCCGGGGTGAAGGGCACCCCGCTGGAGCAGACCCTGCTGCAGCACGCGCGCATGGGCAACAACGAGATGAGCCAGGCCGAGGCCAAGCAGGCCGGCGAGCAGGCCGCGCAGTACCTGGAGACCGAGGCGCAGCGGGTGCTGGCCCAGGCGCAGGACGCGAAGGCCATGCAGGAGAGCACCGACCGCGTGCGCCAGTCGCTGCTGGACCAGCTCAACACGCTGGGCCGGTTCCGTCAGGCGGTGAACGAGGGATACGCCACCTGGGCGGCCGCGTTCTACACCACGATGGCAGGGCGCACCGGGCTGACGCCCGAGGAGTTCGCGGCGAAGTACCCGCTGCGCATCGTCGGCCAGGCGGGGCAGGGCGGGCTGACGACACAACTTGCCCAAGGCGCCGGCACACCCAGCGGGAAGATCGACGAAGCGACCGGCCTGCCGCTGAACACCGACGGCACCGTCACCGTGTACCACCACACCAGCGCGGCCAACGCCAAGGAGATCAAGCGCACCGGTCAACTCAAGTCAGCGGGTGAGCCCGATCTCTATTTCACGACCACCGCAGAAACCAATACCGGGTACGGAGACACCGCCATCCCGTTCCGGGTCAAGCCAACGCGGCTGGTGCTGGACGACGAGTTTCCAGATGGACGCCAGGACTTTCGGGTCGAAGCCCCCAACCGGGCGCGGCGTGTTCACTTCCTGCCCGATGGCACGGCGCAGTTGAACCAACAGGCCCGCGGCAGCTTCAACCCGCAGAACCTGGAGCTGGCGCTGTCGCCCACGGCCGACCTGTCTACCTTTTTCCACGAGACCGGCCACTTCTTCCTGGAGGTCATGGCCGACATCGCCAGCCAGCCCGACGCGCCGGCCGAGGTACAGGAGGACATGGGCAAGCTGCTGAAATGGTTCGGCGTGGCCGACCTCGCGACGTGGCAGGGCATGACCCTGGACCAGCAGCGGCCGTATCACGAGCGCTTTGCTGAGAGCGTGGAGCAGTACCTCATCGAGGGCAAGGCCCCGAGCGTGGAGCTGGCCCCGGTGTTCCGGCGCTTCCGGGCTTGGGTGCTGTCGGTCTACCGGTCGCTGCAGCAGTTCGTCGCAGGCAACACCGAAGGGCCGCAGCTCTCCGACGAGGTGCGCGGTGTGCTGGACCGCATGCTGGCCAGCCAGGACCAGATCGAACAAGCCGAGGAGGTGGCGGGCATGGTGCCCGACGAAGCTGCCACCGGTGAGGCGCTGGACAAGCTCACGGCCCGGTCGATCCGCGATCTGAAGTGGGCCGTGAACGCCCGCAGCAAGAAGCTCAAGGAGCTGCAGGCCCAGGCCGCCGACACCCGCAAGGGCGTGCGCGAAGAAGTCACCGCCGAGGTGGACGCATCGCCCGGGATGCAGGCCAAGGCCGCGCTTGACAGGCTGAAGATCAACCCCGACTACACGGCCGCATCGGCTCAGTGGAAGGAGCAGCGCGCGGCCGCCGAGGCCCAGGTGCGCGAGGAGCTGCGCGCCGCGCTCTACGCCGCCAACGCCGAGGTGCAGGGCCTGGCCAAGGGCCAGCTGCTGGCGAAGAACAAGCGCGCCATTGAGAACCAGGTGCAGGCCCGCATAATCGAGTGGGACCGCGAGAACCCCAAGCCGGTGAACGCCCAGACCGCGACCGACGCGGACCTGGCCGTCGTCGCGGACAGCTACGGATTCCCCGACGCCCAGACCATGCTGCAGGCCATTGAGGCTTTCGGCAAGCGCGAGGACGTCATCGAGGGCCTGACCGACCAGCGCATGCTGGAGCAGCACGGCGATCTGGTGGACCCGCGCGCCATCGCCGAGGCCGCCCTGGAGGCGGTGCACAACGCGGCCCGCGCGAAGGCCCTGGCCACGGAGCTGAAGGCCCAGGCCGAGCTGCTGGGCAAGCGCACCGAGACCGGCCAGACCAACGCTGCCGGCGCGCGCATCACCGTCAACGCGCTGGCCGAGGCCGCGCGCCAGTTCGGCGCCCGGGTGGTCGCTCGCACCCCGCTACGCGACCTGCGCGCCACGGCCTGGCAGCACACCGCGGCCGAACGTCGTGCCGCCAAGGCTTGGCAAGAGGCCACGGCCGCCGGCAAGACCGAAGAAGCGGTGCAGGCCAAGCGCGACCAAGTGCTGAACAACGCAGCCGCTCGCGCTGCGATGGACGCGCTGGCCGACGGCAAGAAGGTGCTGGAGTTCTTCGCCCGGGTGGCCAAGGGCAGCAACGAGAAGACGGTGGAGAAGGGGCGCGACCCTGACATCGTCAACGCCGCCCGCGCGATCCTGGCCGCCTACGGCATCGACACCCCGGCCACCCGGGGCGCGGCCGAGTACCTGGCCAAGGTGGAGCAGCACGATCCGCAGCTTTTCGCTGCGCTGCAGCCCAGCGTGCAGGGTGCCCTGGCGCTGGCCCAGCCGCTGAACGCGCTCACCTACGAGCAGCTGCAGAGCCTGCACGAGGAGATTCAAAGCCTGTGGCACCTGGCCAAGCGCAGCCGCATGATGGAGGTGGGCGGCAACCTGCTGGACATCGACGACGCGGCCACCGAGCTCAACGCCCGCCTGGAGGCCATGGGCGTGCCCGCGGCGCTGCCGGGCGAGGCCGGCGCGCTCACCCCGGGTGAGATCCGCACGCGCTGGCTGCAGCACGCCGGCAGCCTACTGCGGCGCACCGAGCAGTGGGCCGAGGGCATGGATGGCAAGTATGGCGGCCCGTTCCTGCGCCTGGTGTTCCAGCCGGTGAAGTTCGCGGCCGAGGCCTATCGCACCGATCGCCTGAAGTACCGCAAGGCCTACCAGGCGCTGGTGGACGCGGTGGCGCCCAGCCTGCAGAAGGGCCTGATCCAGGCCCCCGAGCTGGGCCCGCAGGGCTACACCTTCGGCCGCGGGCACAACGGCATCGGCCACGCCGAGCTGCTGCACGCCATCCTGCACACCGGCAACGAGTCCAACAAGCGCAAGCTGCTGCTGGGCCGCAAGTGGGCGACGGAGAACGCCGACGGCACGCTGGACACGGCGAAGTGGGACGCCTTCGTCAAGCGGATGCAGGACACCGGCGTGCTGACGAAGGTGCACTATGACTTCGCGCAGGGCGTGTGGGATCTGCTGGAGCAGACCAAGCCCCTCGCGCAGAAGGCCCATCGCGATGTGTTCGGCCGCTACTTCGACGAGGTGACGGCCGAGGCCTTCAGCACGCCCTTCGGTGAGTACCGCGGCGGCTATGTGCCGGCCCAGGCCGACACCCGGATCGTGCCCGACGCCGACCTGCGCGCCCTGCAGAACGCCGAGAACGAGTCGATGGCCTACTCGTTCCCGACGACCAACAAGGGTTTCACCAAGTCGCGCACGGAATACAACCGGCCGCTGATCCTGGACCTGCGCACCATTGGCCAGCACATCGACAAGGTGCTGCTCTTCAGCCACATGGAGCCGGCCGTGCGCGACGTGCAGCGGCTGCTGGCGAGGCCCGCGGTGAGCTCGCCGCTGAACAAGATCGACCCGACGATCTACGCCGGCATGCTCACGCCCTGGCTGAACCGCTCGGCCCGCCAGATCGTGGAGACGCCCATCGTCGGCGACGGCCGGATCAGCCGGGTGCTGTCGGTGATGCGTGCTCGCGCTGGCATGTCGCTGATGTTCGCGAACGTCAGCAACGCGCTGCAGCAGGTGACGGGCTTCAGCAACGCCTTCGCCAAGATCAAGGCCGACGGCCTCAAGAGCAGCATGGTGCGCGCGGCTGCGCAGATGGTGGCCAACGGGCCGAAGAAGATGGCCCAGGACGTGGCGGCCCTGAGCCCGTTCATGGCCAACCGCATGGACAACGAGATCACGGCGATCAACCAGGCCATGAACGACATCCTGCTGGATCCGAGCCTGCTAGAGCGCGCCCAGGCCTGGACGTCGAAGCACGCCTACTTCCTGCAGTCGGCGCTGGACAACACCATGGGCCCGATCATCTGGACCAGCGCCTACAACGGCGCGCTGGCCAAGGGGCTGGGTGAGCAGGAGGCCGTGCACTACGCCGACGGCGTGATCCGTCAGACCCAGGGCAGCACGCTGCCCGAGGACGTGAGCCGCATCGAGACCGGCCCGGCCTACGCGCGACTGTTCACCCAGTTCATCGGCTACTTCAACATGATGGCCAACACCAATGCCACCGCGCTGAAGCAGATCCAGCAGGAGGTGGGGCTGCGCAAGGGCGCCGGCCGGGCCTTCAGCGTGGTGATGCTGGGGCTGCTGGTGCCGCTGTGGGTGGCCGAGGCCATCGCGCAGGCGATGAAGGGCGGCCCGGACGACCCCGAGGGCGACGGCTACCTGGACGACTGGATCGCCGCGGTGTTCGGGATGGGCACGATCAAGGGCGTGATGGCGGCGGTGCCGTTCGTCGGTCAGCTCGGCACGGCCGCCATCAACCGGTTCAACACCAACCCGGCCGACGATCGGGTCAGCGCAAGCCCCGCAGTGAGCATGTTGGAGGCAGCGGCCGGCGTGCCGGTCGACGCCTACAAGCTGGCCAAGGGCGACCAGGTCAACGCCAAGACCGTGGTGCGAGACGTGGCCAGCTTGGTGAGCATCGCCACCGGCCTGCCGGCCAGCGCCATCGCCCGACCGCTGGGCTACCTGGCCGGCGAGCAGCAGGGCATGATCAGCCCGACCAGCACAGCCGACGCCGCACGCGGCCTTGTTACCGGGGTGGCGAGCCCGGAGAGCAAGAACAAGTAGGGTGCGCATAAGCCGCTGCGCGCGGCTGAGACTTTCGGGCATCTCCTTGGAGCGGCCCGCCCATGACCATCCCCAGCACGCCGCGCCGCGCCGGCCCGTACATCGGGACGGGTGCGCTCGTCAGCTACTCTTTCAGTTTCAAGGTCTTCAGCAAGTCCGATGTGGCCGTCACCATTGCGGACACCAACGGCAACGAGACCCTGCTGACTCTGGATTCCACCGTGCTTGTGACGGTGAACCCGGACCAGGTGGCGTTGCCCGGCGGCTCGGTGCAATACGCGGTGGCCGGCGTCGCCACAGCCCTGCCCAGCGGTTACAGCCTCACTATCCTGACGGCGGTCGAATACAAGCAGAGTGTTCAGCTGCCGAGTGGCGGCAACTACCGCGCCGAGATCGTCGAGCAGGGCCTGGACGCCCTCGCCGTTCAGATCCAGCAGCAGGGCGAGGTGCTGGCCCGCGCGCTCGTGTTTTCGCCCACCGATGCAGCTGGATCAATACTGCCGCCGGCCGCGAGCCGAGCGGATCGACTGCTCGCTTTTGACTCTACCGGGCGCGCCATTGCGGTGGCGCCGGTCAATGGCAGCGCCACGGGCCTCGCGCTGGACCTGGCCAACACCGCCAGCGCCATCAAGGGCGACGCTCTCATCGGCGTCAAGCTCAATGCGACAGGATCTGTCGCACGGACCCAGCACGACGTGAACGCCGAGCGCGTTAGCGTGTTTGACTTCGGCGCCAAGGGTGACAACGTCACCGACGACACGGCCGCCATCCAAAAGGCCATCACCTATATCGAGTCTTGTATCGACCCGGCAGCTTACGGGAGCTATTCGCCGGCAGCCGGACCGTTGGAGCTGTTCTTTCCCAGTGGCACTTACAAGCTCACCGACGCTCTCATCATCACCAAGCCAATCTCAATCCGGGGCGAGGGGCACTCTGAATTCTCAACAGGCGCCCGCCTGCTGCAGTACACCGCAGCCAAGGACCACTTCAAGGTGCAGCCGATTGCCCAGGGCGCATCGGTGTCATGGGACGACCTAACGATGACCGCCAACGGTGGCGGCGGCACGGGCGGTGTCTGCATCAACATCACAAAGGCCGCGGGTACTTCCAACTCCGTCCGCATCAGGAACTGCACGTTTGGCACGCCTCAGTCGGCAGCAATCAAGCTGCAAAACAGCGACGACGTGATGATCCACGACAACCTGTTTGACGTGTCGGCAACGGCATGCATTGTGCTGGGCACCACCACCTCGACGGACGCGGTTTCAAACTGCTCAATCCGCGGGAACACCTTCTATGCCATCTCCAATTCGGCCATCCTGGTCTACAACGTTACCGGCTTGCTTGTCGAAAGCAACCGGGTCTACAGAGCCGCGACAAACCTGAACTTCTTTATCGACGGCTACAACACGCTGCCGTATCAGCTCAAGAACATTTCAATCCAGGGCAACAGCTTCACGAATGTCAACTGCCTGGCCAAGCTGACCGCCGTCAACGGTTTGGTGATGTCAGGCAACGTTGGCAGTCTGCTCGGGGCGGGGGCCGGATCAACACTTTCGTGCATTGAGCTGACTGGCGGTTGCACGAACGTCGCAATTCACGGGAATGTTCTTTCTGGCGCGTTTGACACAAAGAACTTTTACAACGATGCGGCGGCCACGGTCACAGGCGCTTCCATTGGCGGCAACACGTTCGTCAACACCGCCGGCACCGGGGTAGCGATTGTGACGAACAACACCGCTGGAACGATCGGACAAAACAGCTCGGTGGGATTCGCAACACCCTCGGTTGGCGATCAGTTTTTCACAACTGGCAATGCCATCAGCCCGGGTTCGCTAGGGGCTGGAGGCGCGTTTACCTACACGACGACGATCCAGGGGCTGAAGCAGGGCGACAAGGTGACGATCACGCCGATCTCGTTCACCGATCCTGTGCCGAATGGGGTTGTGACCAGGGCCTGGTGCTCTGCCGCCAACACGGCGTCGATCAAGTATTTCAACCCCACTGCGGGCACCATCGGAGTACCGGCGCATGACATGGGTCTGCTGGGTACACGCTGATGGATCTCGATCTTGAGCGCATCGCGCTACTAAGGAGACCCCCATGAAATCCATCATCGCTCGCTACCTGCGCAAGCTGGCTGACTGGCTGGCCCCCACCGCCCCACCGCCGCCCGTGGTGGCGGCCAACCCGCCGCCGACTGACCCGCCGAAAGACGGGGGCGAGGGCTTGTGAAGCCGCGCACCTACGCCGCGTGGCTGCTGGCCGCCGCATGCCTGAACGAGTTCGGGTGGTGGCTGGCTGCGCGCGGCACCGGAGAGCAGGGCGCCATCAGGTACATCACGACGTGGGCGCTGATCTGCGCGTGTGTGCTGGGCGTCCACCTGGCTTTCCGGGACCGCTTCTTGTCGGCCGTGTGCCTGGCAGTGGCGGTCATGTCCAGCACCACGGCCGGCTGCTCGGCGTGGTGGCTGGCCACTCGATTCGTGCTGCCACCTGGCGAAGACCAGTGCAGCAAGTCCTGGGGCGTGCCAATGCTGCTCGTGTCCGCTGTGGCGGCGCTGGCGGTCTTCTGGAGGTGGCCGTATGGCAAACAGCGCTGATCCCATTGCAGGGGTCGCTCAAGTCCTGAGTGTGTTTATCGGCGCCGCGACCGCGGCTGTCATTGCCCCGCACCTGGTGGTCTTCATCGCCGGCGCGGCCGGCGGGGTGTTCGGGCTCATGAGCTGGCGCCAGTGCTCGGTCTGGGAGGGCCTGGGCTACGTCACCGGCATGGGCATGCTGGCTTGGCTGCTTGCTGGCGGCGTGGCTGAGGCCGTGGCTGTGCTGTGGCCGGTGTTGGACGACCGCCGCGGCCTGGCCCCTGTGGCGCTGTGCATCGGATGGGTGGGCCACCGCTGGCCATCGGTCGGGCAGTGGATGGCCCGCCTCGCCCGTCGATGGGCGGAGGCCGCCGTCCAGAACGGAAAGGCGAAGTGATGGAAGCTCTGCACTACCTCGTCGTCTCGGGGATCTTCTGGGCCGTGATCTGCCGGGCCCGGGTGATGACCGCAGACACGCCGCAGCGCGTGAAGCTGCAGTACGGCGTGCTGCTGGTGGGGGCCGTGTCGTCGCTCCCGATCTACAGCAGCGCCGAGGCCGGTCAGGTCTTGCTCGGCGCTTCGGTGCTGCTGTACTTGTGGCTGGATGCGCGCCGCTGGCGCTACGGGGTGCCGCGATGAAACTCGACCTGCGCCGCCTGGAACTCACCGGGCAATCGACCATCGGCCGCCTGGCGGTGGATGGCGTTGACTTCTGCTGGACCCTGGAGGACGTCGTGCGCACCGGCCCCAAGGTCTACGGCCAAACCGCCATTCCCGCCGGCACCTACGCCATGCAGCTCACCCTGTCGCCGCGGTTCAAGCGCGTGCTGCCGCTGCTGGTGAACGTGCCGGGCTTCGAGGGTGTGCGCATCCACCCGGGCAACACTGCGGCCGACACTGAGGGCTGCATCCTGGTGGGCCTGGGCCATGCCGATGATCGCATCACCGACAGCCGGGCCGCGTTCGATGCGCTGTTCACCAGGCTGAAGGCTGCGACCGACCGAGGTGAGGCGATCAGCCTCAAGATCTCGTGAACCCCTGGGCTCTACTCGGCATCGTGCTGGCCGTTGGCGCCATGGTCGGCGGCGCCTACATGCAGGGCCGCAAGGACGGCGAGAACAAGATCCAGTCGCAGCAGGCCAGGGAAGAAACCATCGCCCGCGCTGCCGCCGACTCAGCAGCATCCGCCGCGGCCGCGGCCATCAGCGCCATCAAGGTGCAACACCGAACGATCACCCAGGAGGTGCAGCGTGATGTGCTCGAAAAGACCGTCTATCGCGATTCTGATTGCCGCCACGATGCTGACAGCCTGCGGCGCATCAATGCCGCACTCACCGGAGCGAGCCAGCCCGAGCCCGCTGGTAGCGGCGTCCTGCCCTGAGCTGACGCCGCTCAACGATCCCAGCTTCGGCGCCACGACGCTGAAGCTCACCGAAGTGGCGGGCCAGTACCGAGAGTGCCGGACGGCCGCGCTCTCTGCGCGATGAGCTGCCCGCTTTGCGCCGGCCGCCACCGGCTCAGCCAGTGCCCGAGGTGGCGAGCGGCCGGCAAAACCAGGCCTGCCGGTGCCGCGTAGCCACCGGCCCCGCCCACGGTTCAGCCTGCAGGCCGTAGAGCAGGATGCCGCGCTCGTCCAGCCTGCGCACCTCCACCGACGTGAGCCCCAGCAGCGCAGACGGCGCGCCCTGGCCGGCGCCCAGGCGCAGGTCGGCGTGCAGCGTCACCTCACCCGCGATGTTGTAGCGCGCCAGGCGCAGCCGGCCTCGGTGCGGGCCGTCCAGTTCGTTCTCGGGCAGCTTGGCTCCAGCTCGACGCAGCTGCCAGACGTTCACTTCCATGCCGGGCAGTGTGCGCCCGAGGGTGGCTCAGGGGGTGAGCCTTAACGCGGGAATCAATGCCGTCTGACCCGCGCCGGTGCGCGGTTGTAAGTCGCTTGATGTTTCCCACCGATTGCCCGGAAACCCGCGCCAACACTAGCTGCGTGGTGCGGACTCTTAATCCGTTGGTCGTAGGTTCGAATCCTACAGGGCCCACCAACATTTCGCAGCGGCGACAAGGACTTAGGTTCTTGTCGCCGTTTTGCTTTCCGGGGTTCTGACGGGGCAATTTCCCGCCGTGGGAAATGCGCCCGTCAAAGTGCCTTGCGTCGGGCCACCCCCGAGCGCTCATAAACCCGGCCCGTGGTGGTCGGGCTGGCGTGCATATCCGGCAGCGCGCCGCGCAGCTCCTTGTGCTGGGTGACGTAGTAGGCCCGCAGGTCGTGGAAGGTGAACCGGCGTTCGATCACCTTCTGCTCAACGGCCTCCACGATCAGCTTCTGCCACATCGAGGCGAAGCCATCGGCGGTGTAGGGGTTGCCCTGGCGGTTCGGGAACACCGCGCCCAGCTTGTCGTCCTTGGCCACGGCGCGCAGCCGCTCCAGCAGCTCCCGCAGGGCCGGGCTGATGGCGATCTTCTCCACCTTCACCGCACCGCCGTGCTGTTTGGCGCGCATCACCCGGATCTCGTCCTCGCTCACCTGGGTCCAATGCAGTCCGCGGAATTCGATCTGGCGATTCCCGGCCAGCGCGGCGAACTCGGCGGCCATCATCACCACGCGCCACTGCCCACCCTTCTCGGCGGCGTGTTTGACCAGCTTGGCGATGTCGTCCTGCTCAGGCGCGACGGTGCGCGGTCGCTCCTTGTTGCGCTTGACCTGGCCGCCGCGGCAGGGGTTGTGCTCGGCCTCGCCGCGCTCGATGGCCAGGCCGATCAGGTTGCCCAGTAGCGACACCTCCCGGTTGGCGCGCACCGCGGCGCCGGCGCGCTCAACCCGCAGGTAGCGCGCCACCATCGGGGCGGTGATGTCGGCGGCCGGGGTGTCGTCGAACACCGCCAACAGCGGCACGCTGTAGGCCTCGTAGTCGGCCCTGGTGCGCTCGCTGAGTGCGGCCCATTCGGGGCCGTCCTTGTAGATGCCCCACAGAGCCTTGATCGTGCCCACCTCGGGGCCGGCCTTGGTCATGGCCAGCACGCGCCGGATGGCTGCCTGCTTGTCGGTGCCCAGGTTCACCGGTTTGCCGCCGATGAGGTGGTAGCGGTAGGTGACGGTCTTGCCGTCTTTCCATGGGCGGGCCTCCATCAGGGGCAAGAGGCCCTTGGCGCTGGCTCGATCGCGAGGGCGGTTCATGCTGCTTTGCTCCACTTCGGACCCCGGGCGGGGCTGTCATTCTGCGCTGCCGGCAGTTGGCGGCGCTCCCAGTCGACGCGGCGCACCAGAGGGCGACCGTTGGGCTTGCGCTGCACCGGCACGCGCAGCACGTCGCGGAAGTACCGGACCTTCGCGGCGGCCTGGGTGAGGCCTGCGCAGATCTCGTCCACCTCGGCGTCGGTGAGGATGGGCGCCATCAGATCCTCCGCTTCTTCATCGCGGCCAGTAGGATGTCCTGCACCTCGCGCTTGGACTTCACCCGCTCCATCACCATCTCATCGACGGTGTCGCGGGCGATGATGTTGTGCACGAACACCGGGCGGTCGTGGCCAGCCTGCATCTGGCGCGTAGGGCCCACGCGCTCCAGGATCTGCATGCGCTCCTCCAGGTTCCACCAGTGGCCGAAGTACACGAGGATGTTGCCGCCGTCCTGGAGGTTCAGCCCGTGGCCGGCGCTGGCCGGGTGGGCGAACAGCACCGGGATCTTGCCGGCGTTCCAGTCCTTGATGGTCTGGGGATTCTGGTCCAGCGCGCGACCTTTGGGGAAGGCGCGCTGCAGCCGGGCCAGGTCGCTCTTGAAGTGGTAGGCCACCAGCACCGGCATGCCGGCGGCTTCTTCCACGATCGAGTCCAGCGCCTCCAGCTTGGCGTCGTGCAGCTCTTTCCACTCGGTGTTGCTCTCACCCACGTAGGCCGCGCCATTGGCAATCTGCAGGCACTTGATCGTGCGCGCCGCGGCGCCGAAGGCTTCCACCTGGTGCTCGTCGAGCTGGGTGAACATCTCTTTCTCCATCTCGGCGTAGTGCTTGCGGGCCTTGATGGGCAGGTCCACGTAGATGTTGTTCACGATGGGCTCGCGCAGGTCGAACCAGTCGCGCGCATCGACGGTCAGGCACAGGTCGGCCAGCCGCTCCTGGATCTCGGCCTGGGCGTGGGGAAGGGCCACCGTGCCGTAGCCGCTGGGGTGGGTGCGAAACCACCGATCGCTGAAGGCTTGGTAGGTGCGGCCCAGGCGCTGGCCGGCGTCAAGAAACCAAGCCTGGCCCCACAGGTCGGCCAAGCCGTTGGGGCTGGGCGTGCCGGTGAGCTCCACGAAGCGCTTGATCTTGGTGTGGGCTACCTTGCCCAGGGCCTGGGCGCGCTGCCCGCCCTGGCGCAGCCGGAAGCTCTTGAGCTTGGTGGATTCGTCAGCTATCACGGTGCGGTAGGGCCAGCGCTCGCCCCAGTGCTCCACCAACCAGGGCAGTTGCTCGTAGTTGGTGGCGTAGACCTGGGCCGGCATGCGCATAGCCGCGCGCCTTTCCGATTCGCCACCGACGATGGGGATCACGCCCAGGCTTGTGAGGTGCTCCCACTTCTGGGACTCTTCGGGCCAGGTGCTGCGCGCAACGCGCAGCGGGGCCAGCACCAGCACCGGCGCGTCGTCGATCAGCGTCACCGTCTCGATGGCGTTGAGCGTGCTGGTGGTCTTGCCCATGCCCATGCCAGCCCAGATCGCGCAGCGCGGGTGGTCCAGGATGTGGTCCCGGATCATGGTCTGGTAGGGGCGGGGAGTGAACTCGCGGCGGGTCATGGCTTTGCTTCGACCCCCTGCGCGGGGGGATTGGAAGGCGGGGCCATGCCAAGGATCGTCCTGGCGAGCCCTTCGCAGTCGTCCAGCGGGAGTTGCGTGCAGCGGTTGAGCAGCAGCGCGGCGGATTCGACGGTCTTGCTCCACGCCACCGGCTTTGCCGCACGGTCACTGGCGTGGATGTAGTTAGCCAGCGCGATGCACTCGCGGGCCGTCATGTTGGGCGAGCGCACCTCGCGACGATCCTTGCCCTGGTATTCCATGACCCGCGCGAAGACGCGCGCGCCGTCGTTGACGGAGGCGCCGGGCTCTGCCTGCGCGGCAGGCCCGAGGGCGGCTCGGGCTTGCCAGATTTCCCACTCGTCCTGAAGCCGCGTGTTGCGGTACTCGCCGGCTCGCGGGGCACCTTCGCTGCACTTGTCGGCAAGGTCGGACTCGGCCCAGCCTGTGCGCGACTGATGCGCTTCATACGCCTCCCGCTCCCCAACCGTCACGGATGGGGCCTGCTGGGCGGCGCGCTGCTCAACCTGGCTCACGATGTCGCACAGGCTGGCCTGCGCAGCCGCGCCAGTGGCGCCGTTGAGCGCCACATCGAGCCGACGCGTCAGCTCCGCCACGTCATCGGCGCGTACCCATGAGCCGGTTGTCGGCTCGGCCTGCTGTGCCGGGGCGGCGGAGAGTGGTGGCACCTCAAGGAAATGCGTGTACGGAGGCGTGTAGCTGACGCCGTGGCCGCCGATCACCTCGACGTGCTCGGCGTGGTCATGCCACTCTGACCAGCAGCCGTCCTCCGTGAAGTCGAAGCATGTCTGCTCCTGGCCTTCGGCGTCCACCCACCCAACAACAACCGGCCGGGGCGTGTTCTCGGGCGCCTCATCGATCGGCCGCCAAGCCGGCGCCACCTGGGCGCGCAGCCGCTCCAGCTCGTCGGCCAGGGCGCGGAGCATGGGGGCGGCACCGGAATGCCAGCGGCCGATGCTGCCAGAAAGGTAGTCGGCGATCTCGCGCGCGTCGGTCGTGTCAGGTGTGGTCATGTGTTCTTCCCG
>JAIXZV010000252.1 GCA_027489365.1 Sphingomonadales bacterium | reverse complement strand
TCGTGGCTTTCAAGCCAGCGGCGCTTGGCGGCAGTCTGGAAGTCGTGATGCTCTCGCCCGGCGCACCGACAGCCCATCGCACCGGAAAGGCGACAGTGACGCTGCTGCCGTCCAATCGCGTGATCGAAAGTGATTACGACGCTTACGGGTTGCAAAAGACGAACCAGACCGTGACCACGGTCAACACCGACGACGATGTCAGCGCTGATCTGGAGACCGCCACGAGCGTGAAGCTCGATTTTGCCAAAGCGGGCACGCGGAACATCGCAGTGCCGAGTATGAAGGCGGCGCTGGCGGCCTTGGAGACGTGCCAGGCCGATCTGCTGAAAGGCTGGGGTGTCGATCCCACCGAACGCGACCGGTACGCCGGGCCTTCCAAAAAAGCCGATTCGCTCGGCGACCCTGCCAGATGGATTTCCACCGCCGATTATCCGGCTTCGGCGGTTCAGGCGCGCCAAGAAGGGACAACCACGGCCCTGTGGACGATCGGGATCGACGGCCGCGTCAAGGAGTGCCGGATCGTGCGCAGCAGCGGCGTCGCCGCGCTGGACCAGGCGACCTGCGCATCGATTGCGCGGCGCGGCCGCTACAGGGCTGCGCTCGACAAACAGGGTAATCCGATGGAGTTCCACGCGATGCGCCGCGTGGTGTGGCGGCTACCTTAGGCTTTAACGCCCGCCATAGCCCGGCAACCCCAGCTTCCACCGGATCGCCGCGGCTCTGAGCGCGAAGCCCGCCGCCGCCGCTACGCCCGCAGCGACTGTCGGGGACACGCCCAGCGTCACCAGCGCCACGTGCAGCCCGGCCGCCAGTGCGGCGGCCGTCACATATAATTCCGGCCGCATCAGGATCGACGGTTCGCCCGCGAGCACGTCGCGGATGATGCCGCCGACGCACGCCGTCACCACGCCCATCAGCGCGGCGGGCACCGGCGGGATGCCGAACGCCAGCGCCTTGGCTGCGCCAAACACGGCGTAGGCGGCTAGGCCGACCGCATCGAGCCAGTCGAGCGCCGTCGTCTGCCCCTGTGGTCCGCGCCACCAGCCGGGCGGCGTCAGCCACACCAGCGCCGCGACCGCCAGACAGATCGCCGACACCAGCGGATCGTGGACCCAGAACACTGGCGCGCCGATCAGCAGATCGCGCACCGACCCACCGCCGACGCCGGTGATGAGCGCGAAGAAGGCGGCGGTCACGAAGGTCTGCCCGCGCCCGGCCGCCGCCAGCGCGCCGGTGATCGCGAAGACGGCGATGCCGAACAGATCAAGCCACGGCAGGATGGAGCCGAATTGCCAAGGGTGGAGCGGGAGCATGGCGCGTATGTGCGATGCTCCGGCGTGCGGGTCAAACCGCGTCGGCGGATGCGCGCGCGCGGAGACGGCGCGAGAACGGTCCATTCTCGTTTCGAAAGGGTCCGGCGCGGCCGCAATCCATGATAATACGCGCTCGATTACCGCGCGAGTCGGTCGTCCTGTGCCAGCGTCTCGAATGCTTCGCCTTGCAGGAGATTGGTCGTGAAACACCCTATCGTCGGTGCTGTTGTGGCCTTCGTGCTCGCGATCGGCGCGCTAAGCGTGTCGCCGGTCGCAGCCGCCGAGCGGACCAAGCGGACAGCCGCCGCCCCAGCCATCACTGCTGCCGCGCGCGACGCCGCCGACCGGCGTTACTGGCAGACTGCGACCGCAAATCTGCGCGCCGCCGCCGCGATTGCGCTGGGCCAGGCTGGCCCCCTTCCGCCGCCGAGACCGCTTGCCCTTCCAGTGCGCAAGTCGATCACCAGCCTGACCGCGCCCCAGCTCGCCAGCCTGCGCAAGGGCATCGTGCAGATGATCGCGTGGAACAGTGCGCCGCGCGGCAGCGCCAATTTCAAGCGCAGCCTGACCTATTGGGCCAATATCCACAGCTTCATCGGCCCGAACGAAACCTCGCCGATCGTCTGCTCCAGAAAATCGGGGCTGAGCTATCCCGGCATGAGCGGCCTGTCGATCCAGACCCCGACCACGCCCGACGAGAATGCGACATGGTGCACGTGCCAGCACGGTACGATCCAATTCCTCACCTGGCACCGCATGTATCTCTATTATTTCGAACAAGTGCTGCAGGCGGCGTCGGGCGACGCGACGCTGCGCCTGCCGTTCTGGGATTATGAAACCAACGGCAGGATTCCGGACAGCTATCGCCTGGCGACGTACGTCAATGCCAGCGGTGCGACGGTCAACAATCCGCTCTACGTCGCCAACCGGCAGGCGCAATTGGCGAACGGGACGCAGGCGCTCGACCCCAGCGTCACCTCGACCAGCAATGCGATGAGCAAGGTGAGCTACACGCCGTTCAACAGCGCGCTGGAACAGACGCCGCACGGCGCGGTGCATTGCGCGACCGGAGTGGCGAGCTGCCCGAGCGGCTATATGGGCTATGTCCCGACCGCCGGGAACGACCCGATCTTCTATAGCCACCACGCCAATATCGACCGGCTGTACGAATGCTGGCTCCGCGTCGCCCCGGCAACGCGGCTGCCCAGCAATCCAGGGCAGTTGGCGCAGCAGTTCAGCTTTATTGATGGCAGCGGGACGCTGGTCACACGCAAGGTTGGCGATATGCTGACGCTCGCGCAGCTCGGCTATGGCTATGCGCCCGGCGGGGGCTGTCCGCCCAAGCTGTTGTCCGCGAACAAGCTCTTCAAGGCGAAATCCGTGCAATCCATTCCTCTCAGCGGCCCGATTATGTTGCAGCGCGGGACCACGACGGTGCCGCTGCAGATCGCGCCCGCCGCGCGGCTGTCGCTGTCGGCAACGAATTCGCAGAAGAACAAGGCTGCGGGCGGGCGGGCGACATTGGTCCTGTCGGGCCTGGCGTTCGATGAAATCCCGACCACGCTCTACAAGGTCTATCTGCAGGGCAGCGGCGGGAAGCGCGCGCTGGTCGGCGTGATCAACTTCTTCAACGCGACCGCCCCGCATCACGACATGCCGGGGATGGCCGGGCACGACATGGCGAGCATGGCGGAGGCGAACGACACCAGCTTCGACGTCACCGATGCGCTGGCGACGCTGGGTGCTGGCACCGATGCGACGTTGGTGATCGAACCGTCGACCGGCGTGACCGGTGCCGCCCCCGCGCTGGCGGCGGAGCGGATCAGCCCGAAGGCGAATGTGCGGTTTGCCTCGGCACGGATCGAGCTGGAGTAGCGGCGGGCGGGGCACGTCGGGGTGTCTCTAGATGCCCCGACGCGGCAAAGCCGCGTCGTCGAACGGCGCTGAAGCGCCGTCGGCCGGTCTGATCGCAGCGAGGCCGCGCTTTAGCTTCGCTAAAGCTTGGCGCGATCAGACGTGAATCGCCTTGCCCCGGACCGCCATCGCCGCTTCCTTGATCGCCTCCGAGTGCGTCGGATGCGCATGGCAGGTGTAAGCGATGTCCTCCGACGTCGCGCCCATCTCCATCGCAAGCCCCGCCTCGGCGATCATCGTGCCGGCCGGGACCGCGATCGCCCACACGCCGAGCACGCGGTCGGATTTCGCGTCGGCAATGATCTTCACGAAGCCGTCGGGCTCGTGGTTGGTCTTGGCGCGGCTGTTCCCCGCCATCGGGAATTTGCCGACCTTGATCTCACCCTTTTCCTTCGCGGCTTCCTCGGTCAGGCCGACCCCGGCGATTTCGGGCCAGGTGTAGACGACGCTCGGGATCACATCGTGATTCACGATGCCGGTGAGGCCCGCGATATTCTCGGCGACAGCAATGCCCTCATCCTCGGCCTTGTGCGCGAGCATCGGGCCGGGGATGACGTCGCCAATCGCCCACACGCCGGGGACTTTGGTCTGGAAGCGGTGATCGGTCTCGATCTGGCCGCGCGGATTGACGCTGAGGCCAGCCTTTTCGAGCGCGAGGCCGTCGGTGTTGGGGCGGCGGCCGATCGACACCAGCACGCAATCGGCCTCGATCGTTTCGGCAGCACCACCGGCGGCGGGTTCGACCGTCACGGTGGCGGTCTCGCCATTGACCGCGATGCCGGTCACCTTGGTCGAGAGCTTGAACTCGATGCCCTGCTTCTTGAACATCTTGTTCGATTCTTTGCGGATTTCGCCGTCGAAGCCGGGCAGGATCTGGTCGAGATATTCGACGCAGGTCACTTTGGCACCGAGGCGGCGCCACACGCTGCCAAGCTCGAGCCCGATCACGCCGCCGCCGATCACGACCATATGGCCGGGGACCTTGCGCAGTTCGAGCGCGCCGGTCGAATCGACCACGACCTGCTTGTCATTATCGACCGTGACGCCGGGGAGCGCGGTGACCGAGGAGCCGGTCGCGATGACCACGTCCTTGGCGGTGACGGTCTGCTCGCCGATCTGCACGGTGTGCGCATCGACGAACGCGCCGCGACCCTTCAGCCAGGTGACCTTGTTCTTCTTGAACAGGAAGGCGATGCCGCCGGTGAGCTGCTTCACCGCATCGAGCCGCTGGCCGTGCATCGTCGGCAGATCGAGCTCCGGCGTGACCTTGATGCCCATCTTGGCCATCGTGCCATTGGCGGCAGCGTCGAAATATTCGGACGCGTGGAGCATCGCCTTGGACGGAATGCAGCCGACGTTAAGGCAGGTGCCGCCGAGCGTCTCGCGCGATTCGACGCACGCGGTGCGGAGGCCCAGCTGCGCGGCGCGAATTGCGGCGACGTAACCGCCGGGGCCGGAGCCGATGATGAGGACGTCGTAATCGTAGTCAGCCATGGTATGCTCCAGCGGGAAACGGCTTCGTCCGTTCACCGTTTTTCGTCAGGGTGATCATCTGGCCCGCCGACACCCCTGCTTCAAGCAGGGCGATCAAGCGAACCGCGGTTTGCGCGGCGGTACGATGCGGAAGCCGCGTGTAGAGAATGCTCTTCGGGGTCGGCATCCCGTGATTGAAGATCAAGTTGCCAAAATCGCCGTCGTTGGTGATGAGAATGAACGCGCCGATATCGGGGCGCGCCAGGATTTCGTGATCGAGCGCACCTGGTGTCGTCTCGCTGACCCATTCCAGATCGAACCCGGCTTCGCGTAACCGCTCCACGACGACAACGTGCGCATTTTCATCGAGCAGCAGGCGCATCGGTCAAGCGGCTTCGCGTCGTGCCGCCGCTGCCTCCTTGACCAGCAGATCGTGCGAGAAGGCGATCGCCGCAAGCACATCGGCTTCTTTCAGTGACGGATAGCCGTCGAGCACTTCGCTAATAGGCGCGCCTTCCGACAGATATTCCAGAATCAGCTCGACCGATATCCGGGTCCCCTTCACGACGGGCTTGCCGCCGAGAATGTCGGGGTTCGAATGGATATGGTCGCGCCAATTCATCGCCACATGCCCTTTTACAAATCGATCAAAATCCGGGTCGGATCCTCGATAGCATTTTTGAGCGCGACGAGGAACGTCACGGCTTCGCGCCCGTCGATCAAGCGGTGGTCGTAGCTCAAAGCCAGATACATCATCGGGCGGATCACGATCTGGCCGTCGCGGACGACCGGGCGGTCCTCGATGCGGTGCAGGCCGAGCACAGCCGACTGCGGCGGGTTGATGATCGGGGTCGACATCAGCGAGCCGAACACGCCGCCGTTGGAGATGGTGAAGGTACCGCCATTCAGTTCCTCCATCTTGAGGCGGCCGTCCTTGGCGCGCTTGCCGAAATCGCCGATCGTCTTCTCGACCTGGGCGACCGACATCTGATCGGCATCGCGCACCACCGGCACGACGAGCCCGCCGGGCGACGACACCGCGACCGAGATGTCGGCATAATCGTGATAGACGATCTCATCGCCTTCGATCGAGGCGTTGACGCTGGGGATGTCCTTCAGCGCGAGGCACGCCGCCTTCACGAAGAAACCCATGAAGCCGAGGCGGACGCCGTGCTTCTTTTCGAACAGATCCTTATATTTCGCGCGCGCCTCGATCACCGCAGTCATGTCGACATCGTTGAACGTGGTCAGCAGCGCGGCGGTGTTCTGCGCTTCCTTGAGGCGCTTGGCGATCGTCTGGCGCAGGCGCGTCATGCGCACGCGCTCTTCCTTGCGACCGGTCGAGGCAGCCACCGAGGGTGCGACGGGCAGTGGTTCGCTGGGGGCAGGAGCCGGAGCGGGCGTCGCGGCGGCGGCGA
>JAIXZV010000100.1 GCA_027489365.1 Sphingomonadales bacterium | reverse complement strand
GATCGCGTTCGCCGCCGCATCGGCTGCCACCGCCAGCGCGCGCGGATCCATGGCTTGCTGTTCGAACCCGCCCGACACTGACCTCTCCTCTTTTTTGATGTCGCGCTGCGACCGAAGCGCCCAGCCGCCGAGCAGGCGGTCGAACAAAGCGTTGGCGTAGAGCCCGTTGGACAGATGCACCCGAAGCCCGGCGGCCGCCGGGTGATAGGCCCACAGCGGGAACATCGCCTGCGCCACTGCCACGAGCGCGAAACTCAGCACCGCGAGCACCATCAGCGCCCATTCGAGCGGCCCCGGCATCGGCGTCACCGGCAGTGTCCCGGCCGTCAGCGCCAGCGCGATGCCGTGCAGCGCGAAATAGCCGACCGAGGCCGTGATAGCGTAGACCGCTACCCGGCGCGTCAGCGCGCGCGGCGCGGCGTCGGCAAACCCTTGCGCGAAGAGATAGGCGATGCCGAAGATCAGGATCGCGCCAAGCGCTGCGCCCTGCGGCGATTGCTGGTGAAAGCCGAACGCCGCGCCGATCGCGCCATAGATGCCGAGCGCGACCAGGAACGCCCGACCCACGGCCTTCACGTCTGGGATCGCGACCGGACCCGGGCGCCGCGCCAGCGCGATCCGCTCGACCGCGCCGCCCGAGGCGAGGAACGAGTGTGCCTTGTAGAGCGAATGCGCGACGATGTGCAGCAGCGCGAGCGGGAACAGCGCCAGCCCGCATTGCATGATCATGAAGCCCATTTGCGCGACCGTCGACCAGGCGAGCGAGGTCTTCACCGCCGGCTGCGTCAGCATCACCAGGCTGCCAAACACCGCAGTGAACCCGCCGATCATCACCAGCACCGCGAGCACGCCGGGGGCCAGCAGCATCACATCGGCGAAACGGATCAGGATGAACCCACCGGCATTGATGACGCCCGCGTGGAGCAATGCCGACACCGGCGTCGGCGCTTCCATCACTTCGGTCAGCCAGCCGTGCAGCGGAAATTGCGCCGATTTGAGCAGTGCTGCGATCGCCAGCAATCCTGCTGCGGCGACCGCGAGGCCGCCGCCTGCGCCGTCACGCGCCGCAGTCAGGATCGCGGCGATGCTGGTGGTGTCATAGGCGAGCGCGAGCAGCACCGCCGCGCCGATCAGCGCCGCATCCGCCGCGCGCGCGGTCACGAATTTCTTGCGCGCCGCACGTTGTGCCGCGACACGATCGGGGTAAAAGAGCAGCAGCCGGTGCAGCCCCAGGCTCGTCGCGATCCAGGCCAGGACCAGTTCGACCAGATCGCCCGACAACACCAGCAACAACACCGACGCCAGCGTGACGCACAGCCAGCCGGTGAACGCCCCGTGGCGCGGTTCGCGGTCGAGATAGGTCGCCGCGTAGCGCACCACGACCCACCCGACGAACGACACGAGCAGCGCGAGCGTCACGCTCACGGGATCGATCCGCGCGGTAAAACCGGCACCCGCCAGCCCGATCACGCGGCTATCGACCGGGCCGTGCGAGAGCAGCACGACCGCTGAAATGGCGGCAATGCCGATCGACAGCAGTGCCGCCGCCTCGGCCAATCGCGCAGTGCGCCCTGCGCTTCGGGACGGTGTGACAAAGGCGACGATGGCACTCAACAGTAGCGCGAGCGGCGCGGCAAAGGGCAGGAGATCGAACGGCATCGGTACTTCCCCGAGGCGCAGCAGTGCGCGTGGGGGCCGCCATTACGCCCGCGATTTAATCAGATAAAATTCATTGTTTTTACGCTTTCATTCTGTTTTATAGAATGATGTGAAGGCGATCAATTTCAACCACCTCCGCTATTTCTGGGCGGTCGCGCATGAGGCGAGCCTGACGCGCGCGGCAGAGCGATTGAACCTGTCGCAATCGGCACTGTCGGTGCAAATCCAGAAACTGGAGCATCAGATTGGCCACCCGCTGTTCGACCGCGTCGGCAAACGGCTGGTGCTGACCGAGGCCGGACAGATCGCGCTCGATTATGCCGACACCGTGTTCCAGGCGGGCGATGAGATGCTGAGCACGCTCGACGGGCGGCCGCTGGCGAACCGGCAAGTCCTGCGCGTCGGCGCGCTCACCACGCTTTCGCGCAACTTCCAGCTTCAATTCCTGCGCCCGCTGGTCGGCCGCGCCGATGTCGAACTGATCGTGCGATCGGGCACGATCCGCGATTTGTTGGCGCAGCTCGAGGCACACACGATCGACGTGGTCCTGTCGAACAGCGCGGCCCCACGCGACGCCCGCGCATCGTTCCGCAACCATCTGCTCGATCAGCAACCGATCAGCCTGGTCGGCCGTCCGCGCCCCGGTCGGCGCGCCTTTCGCTTCCCCGACGATCTGCGCCACGAACCGATCCTCTTGCCCAGTCTCGACAGCGATATCCGCGTCGGCTTCGATCATCTGCTCGATCTGGCGGGGATCCGGCCGATCATCCTGGCCGAGGTCGATGACATGGCGATGCTCCGCTTGCTCGCGCGCGAACGCGAAGGCGTTACGCTGGTGCCGCCGATCGTGGTGTTCGACGAGCTTCAGGCCGGAGTCCTGGTCGAACACTGCCGCATTCCGCAACTGACCGAGAGCTTCTACGCGATCATCCAAAAGCGCCGTTTCCCGAATCGCTTGCTGGCCGAACTGCTCGAACGCACGGCTGCGACCGATTCGCCGCTACGGAATGCTGGCGATCTCCCGCCGCTGGGGGCGGAGTTGCCAACCGCCCGATATTGAGGCTCAATGCCCCCAAAATAACAGAGGGGATGATTCGGGATGGTGGGAGCGTCAACCAACGTCGCCGATGTGCTCCCGCTGCACAATCCCGTCCGTACCCGCAGCGATTGGGCGGCGATGCGCGCGGCGGTGCTGGCCGATCCGGGTGCTTTCCATGGCGAAATCGCGGCGCGGACGATGCACTGGTTCGTCGCGGATGTGGGCGCGTCGGGCGCGTGGCTCGCGCGCGGTGAAGACGGCCATTGGTCGGGCTGGGACGCACAGACCGGTGACGCGGTAACCCCCGAGCTCCCCACCGATTTCGCGCCCTGGACGCAGGCGTTCGACGGATCGGAACCGCCGCACTGGCGCTGGTTCGTCGGCGGGCGCACCAACGCCTGTTTCAGCGAAGTCGATCGCCACGTGCTCGCCGGTCATGGCGACGAGACCGCGCTGATCTTCGAAGGCGACCGCTGGGATATGTCGGCCAAGGGCGGGCAGGGGGCGCCGGTCGATTGCTTCAGCGTGTCGCGCAAGCAATTGCTGCTGGAGACCGCCAAGTGCGCGCTGGCGCTGGAGGCGCTGGGGCTCAAGGCGGGCGACCGCATCGCGCTCAACATGCCGAGCATCGTGCCCCAGATCTACTGGACCGAGGCGGCCAAACGGCTCGGCATCGTCTATACCGCCGTGTTCGGCGGGTTCAGCGACAAGACGCTGTCGGACCGGATCTGCGACGCCGGTGCGCGCGTCATCGTCACCTCGGACGGCAGCTATCGCAACGCGCAGGTCGCGGCGTTCAAGAACGCCTATACCGATCCCGCGCTCGACAATTATGTGCCGGTCGCGACCGCGCTTTCGATCCTCGCCGAGACCGATCTCGAACTGGCGCCCGCCGAGACGGAGACGATCCTCGCGACCGTCAGGGCGACGCTTGCCGGGGAAGTGTCGGTCGAACGCTCCGACGTGATGCGCGGCGTCGGGCGCGCGCTGATCACGCTGGGGAACGAAGGCCGCATCAGCAGCGCCGACGCCGCGCGCGTGCGGATCGCGATCGCCTCCAGCCTCGTCACGCTGCCGCCGCGCGTTGAGACGGTGATCGTCGTGCGGCACACCGCGCAACCCGACATCATCTGGCGCGAGGAACGCGACCGCTGGAGCCACGACCTCACCGATGCGGCGCTGGAGACGCTGCTGGCGAAAGCGCGCGACGCGGGTTTTGCGGTGACGACGCAGGCCGAATTGCTCGCCCTGCCGGACCAGGATTTCGTGCCGGCCATCTGGGCCTCGTCGAAGCCGCTGCCGGTCGATGCCAATTATCCGATGTTCTTCATCTACACCTCGGGCTCGACCGGAAAACCCAAGGGCATCGTCCACGCGCACGGCTATGCCGCAGGTCTCGCCGAGACGATGGCGGTGGCGTTCGATGCGCGGCCCGGCGACACGCTGTTCGTCGTTGCCGATCCGGGCTGGATCACCGGGCAATCCTATCTGATTTGCGCGCCATTGATGACGCGGGTGACCAGCGTCGTGTCCGAAGGATCGCCCGTTTTCCCCCACGCCGGGCGCTTCGCCTCGATGATCGAACGGCACGGCGTCACGATCTTCAAGGCAGGCGTCACCTTCCTCAAATCGGTGATGTCGGACCCGTCGAACCTCGCCGATCTCCAACGCTACGACATGGCCCGCTTGCGCGTCGCGACCTTCTGCGCCGAACCGACCTCGCCCTCGGTGCAGGCCTTCGGGATGCAGAATGTCGTTCCCCAGTATATCAACAGCTATTGGGCGACCGAACATGGCGGCATCGCCTGGACGCATTTCTACGGCAATCAGGATTTCCCGCTAAAGCCCGACGCGCACGCCTATCCGCTGCCGTGGATCGTCGGCGATGTGTGGGTCGAGGATGCCGAGGCGAGCGGCGGCGAAACCCCGTTCGCGCGCGACGGCGGCGAGGGCGTGCCGTGGCGCCGGGCCGAAATGGGCGAGAAAGGCGAGATCGTCATCGCCGCGCCGTATCCTTACCTCGCGCGGACAATCTGGGGCGATGTCGAGCATTTCCGCGTTGAAAACGGTAGCGTCGCGAGCGACTGGCGCGGCGACGCGGCGCGCTGGATCGACGGCTATTGGAAACGTTGGCGCGGGAGCTGGGCCTATACCCAGGGCGATTTCGCGATCGCGCATGACGATGGTTCCTTCTCGCTCCACGGGCGCAGCGACGACGTCATCAACGTCTCGGGCCACCGCATGGGGACCGAGGAAATCGAAGGCGCGGTGCTGCGCGACAAGGCGCTCGACCCCGATTCGCCGGTCGGCAATGTGCTGGTGATCGGCGCGCCGCACCGCGAGAAAGGCTTGACCCCGCTCGCCTTCGTCGTGCCGGTGGCGGGCCGCAAGCTGACGCTCGACGACAAGCGCCGCCTGTTCGAACTTGTGCGCAGCGAAAAGGGCGCAGTCGCGGTCCCGGCCGATTTCATCGAAGTCTCGCAATTCCCCGAAACGCGCTCGGGCAAATATATGCGCCGGATGGTGCGCGCGCTGGTCGAGGGCGGCGATGTCGGCGACGTGACGACGTTGCGCAACCCCGAGGCGCTAACCGAACTCAAGACCGCGATCGACGCCTGGCAGCGCAAGCAGCGCTTGAGCGAGGAGCAATCGCTGTTCGAGCGCAACCGCTATTTCCTAGTGCAATACAACACCGTTGCACCGGGCAAGCGCGTCGCGACCGTCACGGTGACCAATCCCCCGGTCAACGCGCTCAACGAACGCGCGATCGACGAATTGGTGGTCGTGGTCGATCAATTGTCGCGCAAGGACGATGTCGTGGCGGTCGTGTTCACCGGGCAGGGCACGGCCTCGTTCGTGGCGGGCGCCGACATCCGCCAGATGCTGGAGGAAATCCATTCCTTCGATGAAGCGATGGTGCTGCCCAACAACGCGCAACTTGCCTTCCGCAAGATCGAGACGATGGGCAAGCCGTGTATCGCCGCAGTGCAGGGCGTGGCGCTGGGAGGGGGCATGGAGTTTGCGCTCGCCTGTCACTACCGCATCGCCGAACCGACCGCGCGCTTCGGCCAGCCGGAAATCCGCTTGCGCTTGCTGCCGGGCTATGGCGGGACGCAGCGCTTGCCGCGTCTGCTCGCCGACCGGAATGGCGCGGAGGGCGTACGCGATGCGCTCGACCTGATCCTCGGCGGGCGGAGCATCGATGCTGCTGCGGCCACGGCCATTGGTCTTGTCGACACGCTGGTCGACGGCGCGCGCGACGCGCTGGCGGAGGCGCATGCGGCGGTGCGCGCCTTTGTGAAAGATGGCGAAACGAGCCCGTTAGGTGCGGCCTACGCCGCGCGACAGGCAGCCACCAAAGCATGGGAAGCGGCGTCCTCGGTCGATCTTGATGCGGTGCTGGAGGATGATTTCCTCAAGCGTATCCAACGCCAACTCGATTGGGCCGGACGTGGCACAGCAGGCGCGCGGGCGCTCGATGCGGTCCGCACCGGCCTCGAACAGGGCATGACCGCAGGCCTCGCGCGCGAGGCGGCGCTGTTCGCCGAGGCGATCATTGATCCGGAAGGCGGCAAGACCGGCATCCGCCAGTTCATGGACAAAGTCAGTCCGCCGCTGCCGGTGCGCCGCGACGGCGTGTGGATCGACGAAGAGCATGAACCGCGCGGGAAAGCGCTGGAGGCCGCGGGAGAATTGCTCCCGGTCGGCGCGCCCTTCTATCCCGGCGTCACGCGCATCCCCGAGTGGCAATACGCCTTCGGAATCGCCCGCGACGCGGAGACCGGAGCCCCGCGCTTCGGCCCGCCCGCCAGCCATGAGCGCGAGCTGATCGTGAAAGTCCCCGAGCCAGCGCCCAACGAAGCCCTGCTCTACATGCTGACCAGCGAGGTCAATTTCAACGACATCTGGGCGCTGACCGGCATCCCCGTGTCGCCGTTCGACAGCCATGAGCAAGACGTTCAGATCACCGGCTCCGGCGGCATCGCTTTAGTGGCGGCCCTTGGCAGCGAAACGCGCGCAGAGGGGCGGGTCAAGGTTGGCGATCTCGTCACGGTCTACTCAGGTACCAACGATTTGCTCAGCCCGAATGTCGGCAACGATCCGATGTACGCCGATTTCTCGATCCAGGGCTATGAGACCGAAACCGGCAGCCACGCGCAATTCCTGACCGTGCAGGCACCGCAGATGCACGCCATCCCGCCGGATCTGACGCTCGAGCAAGCGGGAAGCTACGTTCTCAATCTCGGCACGATTTCGCGCTGCCTGTTCACGACGTTACAGATCGCGCCGGGGCGGACATTGTTTGTCGAAGGTGCCGCGACCGGCACCGGGCTCGACGCCTTGCGCTCTTCGGTCCGCACCGGGTTGCAGGTGACCGGCCTCGTTTCCTCACCCGAACGCGCCGCCTTCATCAAGGACCAGCAAGGTGCCGTTGGCGCAATCGACCGCAAGGACCCGCGCTTCGCCGACCTCTACACGATCGTCCCCGAAGACCCCGACGCCGCGCGCGCCTGGGAAGCGGCAGGCGCACCGCTGATCGCCGAATATGAAGCGCTCAACGGCGGCAAGCGCGCCGATTATGTCGTCAGCCATGCCGGCGAAACCGCCTTCCCGCGCAGCTTCCAATTGCTCGCCGAGGGCGGGACGCTGGCGTTCTACGGCGCATCTTCGGGCTATCATTTCAGCTTTATGGGCAAGCCCGGCACGGCATCCCCGGAAGAAATGCTGCGCCGCGCAGCCCTGCGCGGCGGGGAGGCGGTGCTGATCTACTACGGTCCTCGCTCGACCGCCCTGCTCGACGAAACCGGCCTAGAAATGATCGAGGCGGCGCGGCGTTTCAATGCGCGCAGCGTCGTCGCCACCACCACCGATGGCCAGCGCGAGTTTCTGCAATCGCTCGGCCTTGAAGATGCGATCGAGGGCATCGTCAGCCTCGAATCGATCCGGCGCAAGGAAGGGGCCAACTTCCTCTGGCCTGACACGATGCCGCAACTCCCCGATGCCAAGGCCGACATCGAAATCTTCAAGGCGGCGGTGCGCGATTATCAGGACCGCGTGATGAAGCCGTTCGGCTCGGCGATCGGCAAGATCTTGCGCTCCCCCGACAACCCACGCGGCAGCCCGGACCTGATTATCGAACGCGCGGCGCAGGATACGCTCGGCGTCTCGACGTCGCTGGTGAAACCCTTCACCGGCCGCGTTATCTTCGCCGAGGATCTCGCCGGGCAGCGCTTCACCTTCTACGCGCCGCAAGTGTGGACGCGCCAGCGCAAGATCCTGATGCCGACCGCCGCGATCCTCGGCACGCATCTGTGCAACGCCTATGAAGTATCGCGCATGAACGACATGATCGCGGCGGGCTTGCTCGAAGTGACCGAACCGCAAGTCGTGCCGTGGGAGGGCTTGCCCGAGGCGCATCAGGCGATGTGGGAAAACCGCCATTCGGGCGCGACCTATGTCGTCAACCACGCGCTCCCCGAATTGGGCTTGCGCAGCCGCGATGCATTGCTTGAGGCCTGGGCGGCGACGGAGGCGAATCCACCCGACGCTTAATTGCGTCGGAACGGCCAACCCCCGTTGCCGTTACGGAATTCCTCGATACAATCAGACACGCCCTCCCCAGGCTCTGAACACGAAGGTGCGAACCAATATCGCACGATATGTGGAGAGTGATATGGCGAAGGCGAACACCGTGACAGTTGCGACCGGCGAAGGCCGGCTGGCGGGTAAGATCGCCGTCGTGACGGGCGCGGCCGGCAATATCGGCGGCTATATCGTGCGGCACTATCTTGCCGAGGGCGCGACCGTGGTGATGACCGGGCGCACCCCTGCCAGGACCGACGCCGCCGCCGAAGCGATCCGCGCCGAAACCGGCGTCGATGCCGCGCGGCTTGCCACCGTCACGCTTGATGGCGGCGATCCGGATTCGGTTCGCGCTGGCATCGCCGATGTCGTCAAGCGCTTCGGGCGGATCGATATCCTCGTCAACAACGCCGGATCGGCCGGGCCGAAACAGCCGATCGAGCAATTGCCGATCGACGCCGACGAACTCGCCGCGCTGAAGAAGTCCGGCTCGACCGATGGCGAGACCGTCGGCGATGCGATCCGTAACATCTTCGGCGTCGCGTGGAACGTGTCGCGCGCGGCGGCGACCGCAATGGGCGAGGGTGGCTCAATCATCAACATCTCGACGATCTTCTCACGCACGCCTTATTACGCACGCACGGCCTATGTCGTGCCCAAGGCGGCGATGAACGCCTTCTCGCGTGAATTGTCGCTCGAACTCGGGCCGCGCGGTATCCGCGTGAACCTCGTCTTCCCCGGCCCGATCGAAAGCGAGCGGATCCGCAGCGTGTTCGCGACGATGGATACGATGCGCGGCGACGATGCCGGGACCACCGCGAACCAGTTCTTCGACATGATGTCGCTCGAACGGTCGACCGGCGGCAATGCCAAGGCCAAGACCTTCCCGACGCCTGCCGACATCGCGACGACCTGCGTCTTCCTCGGCAGCGACGAATCCGCCGCATACAACGGCCATGATTTCGAAGTGACCCACGGCATGACGGTGCGCAAGGAAGCGCGCTCGACCTATCTCTCGCGCCCGACGATGCGATCGATGGACGGGGCGGGGCTCGCCGTGCTGATCGCGGCAGGCGATGGCTGGCAGGAGGCGCTGGAGATCGCCAATATCCAGATAGCCTGCGGTGCGCGCGTGCTACTCGGCCTCACGCGCCAGGCCGATGTCGCGATCGCGCAAGCCCGCGCCAAGGCGGAAGGCGCCGACGACCGGCTGACGATCATCCGCTTCAACCGCACCGAACCCGCCGCGATGGAGGCCGCGCTTGATGCCTATACCGAGCAACATGCGCCGATTACTGGCGCGGTGTTCATGCCGGTACTCGGGCCGGGCGAACTGGTCGGCGATCTGGTCGATGCAAGTGACGAGGATGTCGCAAGCTTCATGGACGTGGAGTTGGCGGGCAACATCGCGCTCGCCCGCACGCTCAGCCGCTATTGGAAGCGCAACGACACGCTGTTGCAGGAGCCGCGCTTCGTGTTCCTCACCAACCCGAGCGACGGCAAGGGCGACGTCTATGCCCAGATGCTGCGCGCCGCGACCGAGCAGTTGATTCGCATCTGGCGCGATGAATCCGAAATCGACGTCGCACATGGCCGCAGGCGGCAGGCCGAATGGGGCAATCAGATCGTTCGCTTCGGCAACACCGAGGCCGAGAACACCCGCTTCACCGCAGGCCATGCCGCGCGCATCCTGCTCAAGGAAAGCAAAATCCGCGAAGTGACGCTCTACGTCCCCACCAGCATCGGCGAGGCGACCGGATCGCGCAAAGCCATGCCGGGGTTCAGCGAGAACATCACCGGGCTGCACATGGGCAAGGTTGCGCTCATCACCGGCGGCTCGGCCGGGATCGGCGGGCAAGTCGCGCGGTTGCTGGCGCTGGCGGGCGCGAAGGTGATGATGGTCGCGCGGCGCGAAAGCGAACTCGCGGTGGCGCGCGCGCGCATCGTCAGCGAGCTGGAGGATATCGGTTTCGCAGGCGTCGAGCGCCGTGTGCAGACGCTGGGCAATGTCGATGTCAGCAACTTTGAGTCCTTGAAAGGCGCGGTCGATGCGACGCTCAAGGCGTTCGGGCGGATCGACTATTTGATCAACAATGCCGGCGTCGCGGGGGCCGAGGACATGGTCGTCGACATGAGTGTCGATGCCTGGAACTACACGCTCGATGCCAATCTGATCTCGAATTTCTTCGTGATGCACCACGTCGTTCCGCTGATGAAGCAGCAGGGGTCGGGCTACGTCCTCAACGTGTCGTCTTATTTTGGCGGCGAGAAGTATCTCGCGGTCGCCTATCCCAATCGCGCCGACTACGCGGTCTCCAAATCGGGCCAGCGCGCGATGGTCGAATCCATGTCACGCTATCTGGGGCCGGAGGTGCAATTCAACGCGATTGCGCCCGGCCCGGTCGATGGCGATCGCCTCGCGGGCACCGGCGGTAAGCCTGGCCTGTTCGACCGGCGCGGCAAGCTGATCCTTGAAAACAAGCGTCTCAACGCGATCCACGCCGCTGCGGTCAAGGCGCTGCGGCGCGGGGTGCGCGTCGAGGCATTGCTGACGCGGCTCGCGCGCAACGACACCGTGCGGATGTCGCACGATACCAATGTCCCGCGCGAAATCCGCGATCTGGCGCTGGCCTGCGCGCGTGAGGGTGATGGCGTGTGCACCTGGGACCAATATCTTTTGACCCCGCCGATCGCCGCCGCGCTCGTCTCGCGGCTGCGACAGGGCGGGTACTTTCTCGATGCGCCCGGCTGGCGCGACCGAGACGACACGCCCGAGGCGAATGGCAATTGGCTGCTGCGCACGCCGCCCGCCGACGTGCCCTTCCTCCCCGCCGAGAAGATCGCGGTCGAGGCCAAGAAGGTCGGCAGCGGGGTGCTCTCCAAACTCTATCTCGGCAAGATGCCGACCGAGGGCGATGTCGCGCAGGCGACGGTGTTCTTCCTCGCGGATCGCGCGGTGTCGGGCGAGACCTTCATGCCCTCGGGCGGCCTGTCGGTCGAACGCTCGACCACCGAGCGCGAGCTGTTCGGCAGCCCCAAGCAGGAGCGGCTCGATCAGATGCGTGGGCGTACCGTGTGGATCATCGGCGAGCATCTGGTCGATTACATCGCCGAAACCGCGCGCGCCTTCGTCACCGAAGCGCAGGTCGCGCGTGTGGTGCTGATCACGCGGACGGCGGAGGGCTTCGCGACGTTGAAGGACGCGCTGTCCGACGTCGCAGACTCGGTCGAATCGATCGTGTGCGGCGATGCGGTCGAGGGCGCGATGGATCAGGCGATGCTACAATGGGGCCGCCCCACCACCGTGCTGTCGACGCCGTTCGAGGCGTTGCCGCAAAAGCTGTTCGCGCTCGACGACCCGCTCTCGCCCGAGGAATTCCGCCTGCTGGTCGCCAACAACCTCACCAACCATTTCCGCGTCTCGCGCAAGGCTTCGCTCTACGACGATTGTCAGTTGGTGCTCGCCTCGCCCGACGTGCCGATGGGCGACAAGAGCCCGGCCTTCGCACTCGCCAATTTCATCAAGACCACGCTGCACGCCTTCACCGCGACGCTGGCGGTGGAGAATGAGCGGCTGGTTCATGATGTGCCGGTCAACCAGATCAACCTGACGCGTCGCGTCCAGTCCGAGGAACCGCGCGATCTCGACGAGCATCTGGAAGAGGTGAAGCGTTTCGCCCGCGCGGTGCTGCTGCTCGGCGCGCCGCTGCCCGATGCCGAGGATTCGCGCTACCGCGCGCGGATCTATCGCGGCATGTCGATGACGGTGTGATGCAGTATCTCGGGTTCGAAAAGCCGATCGAAGCGCTCGCCGCCAGCGCAGCGGCGCTGCGTCGCGCTGGGGGCAGCGAAGGCGACGCGGCGATGCTCGACGAGCGCGCCGAGCGTCAGCTCGTCGATCTGTACGCGCGGCTGACGGCATGGCAGCGCACGCAAGTCGCGCGGCATCCCGATCGCCCGCATTTCCGCCATTTCGTCGAGGGATTGTTCGACGATTTCATGCCGCTTGCTGGCGACCGCGCCTTTGCCGACGACAGCGCGATCATCGGCGGTCTGGCGAAGTTCGAGGGCCGATCGGTGCTCGCCATCGGTCATGTGAAGGGAGAGGACACCGCCTCTCGCCTCCACCACAATTTCGGCATGGCGCGACCCGAGGGGTATCGCAAGGCGATCCGGCTGATGGATCTGGCCGACCGCTTCGGCCTGCCGGTCATCACGTTGGTCGACACACCCGGCGCCTTTCCCGGCATCGATGCCGAGGCGCGCGGGCAAGCCGAGGCGATCGCGCGCAGCACCGAGCGCTGCCTGTCGCTCGGCGTGCCGCTGATCGCGGTGATCGTCGGCGAAGGCGGATCGGGTGGCGCGGTCGCGCTCGCGGCGGCGAACCGCGTGCTGATGTTCGAACATGCCGTCTATTCGGTCATCTCGCCCGAAGGCTGCGCGTCGATCCTGTGGCGCGGCGCCGACCGCGTCCCCGATGCCGCCGAGGCGATGAAGATCACCGCAGCGGATTTGCTGCGGCTGGGGGTGATCCACCGCATCGTCTATGAACCCAAAGGCGGCGCGCACCGCGATCATCCCGGCGCGATCAAGCGGCTGTCGCTGGCACTCCGCGCCGAGCTCGACGGCTTGAAGACCCTAAGCCCCGCCGAACTCAAGACCGAGCGGCGGAATTTCTTCCTTCAGCTTGGACGCGGGTCGGCCGCGCCATAGCCTCGGCTGATCCAGCGTTCCTCGGTTTTGGTGGCGGTGAAACCAGCGGCAAGAGCTGCAGCTGCGGCCTTCACGTCATTACTCGGCCCGCACAGGAAAATGTCGGCGGCGGCATAGTCGCGCTCGGGCCAGGTGTGGATCGAGATGTGCGATTCCGCCAGCAGCGCGACACCGGTGATGCCGTGCCCCTCGCCAAAGCCGTGGACATGCAGATTGAGCAAGGTCGCCCCCGCCGCCTCGACCGCCGCGCGCAGCGTGCGCTCGACGCACGCGATATCGTCGAGCCCGGTACAGCCGAATAGATCGAGCAGGAGGTGCGTGCCGGTAAAGTCCATGTGTGTCCTCTGGGGCTTGATCGGCTTAAGCCCAACCCGTTCGTTTCGAGCGAAGTCGAGAAACCTGCCCCGCCCGTTGTGCGCGGTGTCTCGACTTCGCTCGACACGAACGGGTTTGGGTATCGATTCCGATAAAATCCGTCACGCCCTAAGCCAGCAGATCGTCATGGGGAATGCCGAGCAGCGCCATCGCCTGCTGCGCGGCGAGCGTGCCGCGGTAATGCGCTTCCTCGAACAGCGACAGCCCGCTCAGATCCGAATGCGCGAAGAACAACGGCGGTTGCGGCCGCGCGGCGGCCTCGCGCGCGCGCCCGAAGAAGAAGCCCGGCACAGGCCGGATCATCGCATGGCCCCAGCGCCACACGTCGATCCGCCGGATCGCGCCCGCCAGATCGGGATTGGTCTCGATCAGGTCGCGCGCCACGATCTCCTGCCATTCGCCAAGCGACCGGTCGAGCATCAGCCGCCGCGCCGCCGCCGGGGCCATGTCGGACAACGGCATGTACCAGGTCAGCACGCTCGCCCCCGGCACGGCACCTAGCGACTGGTGCGTCGCGACGACATAGCCGAGCGACTTGCTGGTCCACGAAACATTGTCCCACGCCAGCGCGACGCCTTGCCCGCCCGGTACGCGATCGACCGTCACGTTCGCCACGACCCAGGGCGCATAGCCGAAGCCGGTGGCATCCACGCTGCCCTCGGGCGCGACGCGCGCGGCGACGAAATGCGGCATCGCCAGCACCGCTGCCTTGGCATGAATGCGGTGCGAGACCACGCGCCTTGCATCGAAAGCGTCTATCGTCACGCCATCACCGGCCCGTGTGACTTTATGGACGATCTGCCCGCAGGAGATGTGGCCCTTCAGGCGCGCTGCCATCCGTCCGGCGAGGTGGCCATTGCCCTCGGGCCAGGTCAGCACGGTGTCGTCATCGGCATTGGCGGCATGCCCGCGCCGCCCCGCGAAATAATGGATCCCGGCCCAGGCCGAGACATGCTCGGGCTCGGTCCCGTAATCGTCGCGGCAGGCGTAGCGGACATGCCCGCGCAGGATCGGCGAATGCCAGCCTTTCTCGTCGAGCCACGCCGCAAAACTCAGCCGATCGAGCGCGCGCAAATCGGCGGCGTCCGAACTGAGCGCCATCGGGATCGCGAAGGCCGGTTTGCCATCGTCGACACGGTCGCGGTACGCCGTCATCGCCGCGAAGAAGGCGTTGAGATCGGCGGTGTCTTGCGACGTCAGGCCGACCGTCGGGACCAATCCCGTCTGCCATTTTCCTAGATGCAGTAGCCGTTCGTCAGGATCGGAAACGAGCTGATACGGGTCGTACACCGGCTTGTCCCCGTCCCAGCCGGTGACGATACCGAGCCGTTCGAGCAGCCGGATGACACCCTTGGTCTCCGCATTGGGGATCGGCAGATAATGGGCGCCGAGCGGATAGGCCGAAACCGCATTGCGTCCCGATCGCGCATTGCCGCCCGCGCGATCCTCCAACTCGAACAAACCGAAATCGGTATAGCCCGCCTCGGCCAATGCCCAGGCTGCCGACAGCCCGGCAATCCCGCCGCCCAGGATAGCGATGCCCGTCTGCGTTTCCTTCGATGGCGCGGGGAACTTCGCACCCGTACGCAGCGTGTGCCCACGCTTGAAATCCGCGCCGCCCAGCGTCCCCGGGATCGCCGCACCGCTCTGCTGCCACGCGACCCCAGTGCCCAGCGCAGCCGCCCCGGCGACCGATCCGGCGATCAGGGTGCGGCGCGAAACGGGCATCAGCTTTCGAACACGCCCCACTCGGCCTCGAACTCGCGCACCAAAGCCTGATTGTCGAGCCGGTTCACCGGCACCGCGCGGCGTGCCATGTCGGGCGGGAAGGCGAAGGCGAGTTGTTCGGTCACGCCGTTCAAGAAACGCAAACCGGCGGGCAGCCGCCCCGGCGGCGGGATCGCCCGGTTGGAGGCGAGCACGAAGCCCCATTCGCCGAAGCTCGGCACATAGACATGATAGCCGCGCGTGGTGAACCCCGCTGCCTCCAGCGTCGTCGCGACGGTCCAATAGGCGCGCGGCGCCACCAGCGGCGAGGTGCTTTGCACGCTGACCACCGCACCCGGCATCAGCGCCCGCGCGAGCTCCTTGTAGAAGGTCACCGTATAGAGCTTGCCGACCGAGAAATTGGTCGGATCGGGGAAATCGACGATCACCGCGTCGAAACGCCGCGTGTTGGTGCGCAGCCAGGCGAAGGCATCGGCGTTGATCACGCTGACCTTGGGCGAGCGCAGCGATCCGCGATTGAGCGCCGCCAGCATGTCGCTGCTCCGGAACAGCTTGGTCATCGCCGGATCGAGGTCGACCAATGTCACCGAGGCGACCGGATATTTCAGGATCTCGCGCACCGCGAGCCCGTCGCCGCCGCCCAGCACCAGCACGCGCGGATGGGCCACGCTGCGCGACAGCACAGGATGCACCAGCGCCTCATGATAGCGATATTCGTCGCGCGAGGAGAATTGCAGATTACCGTTGAGGTACAGCCGCAAATCCGCGCCCTGCTTGGTCAGCACGATCCGCTGATACGGCGTCGATTCGGCAAACAGGATCGGCGCGCCGTAAACCGCAACTTCGGCGGCACGTTGCAACCGCTCCGACCCTACGAACCCGACCGCGAGCACGACCGCTACGACCACCGCAACGATCAATTCGCCGCGCAACTGCCGCCGCGCGGGCAGGATCAGCATCAACCAGATCGCCACGCCAACATTCGCCAGCCCGAACAGGAAGCCGGTGCGGATCAGCCCCAATTGCGGCACCAGCAACAGCGGGAAGAGCAGCGACGCCGCCAGCGCGCCGATATAATCGAAGGTCAGCACCTTCGACACGAGATCGCCGAACTCGAGCCGGTCCTTCAAAATGCGCATCAACAGCGGAATTTCGAGTCCGACCAGCGTCCCGATCACCAGCACCAGGGCATAAAGCGGGATGTGAAAATCGGCGACGCGATCAAACAGCAGGAACAGCACCGCCGCCGACGTCCCCCCGATCGCCGCGATCAGAATCTCGACACGCACGAACACCGCGAGCTCGCCGGTCGTGACGTAGCGCGAGCACCACGACCCGATCCCCATAGCGAACAGATAGGTGCCGATCACGATCGAGAATTGCGTGACGCTGTCGCCGAGCAGATAGCTGGCCAGCGTTCCCGCGAGCAGCTCGTAGATCAGTCCGCACGTCGCGACGACGAAGGCCGAGACGAGCAATGCCCCGCCGAGCCGGGATGTCGCCAAATTCCTTTCCGCGCCGTCACCCGTACGCGGATCAGCCATGAATGGCCGAACCGATGATGATCGCGATCGCGATGGCCACGCCCGCCGCCAGATTGGCAAGCGCGACATTCTGGTTCTTGCAGATCTCGCCCCACAGATCGACCGGGGTCAGCCGATCCCACAGCCAGAAGCCGAGCACGAAGATGGCGAGGCCGATGCCGGCGTAGAGCAAGGTGGCGAGCAGGACAGTTGTCGACAGCATGATGCCTGGTTCCTTATTTGTGGTTGGGGCCGACGGCGGTGTGGATGATGCCGCGCCTGCCGCCATCGGCAAAGGGCGAGAAACCGTCGCGCAGCGCGAAGGTGAACAGCGTGATCACGCCGAGCACGAACACCGCATAGACCATCGAAATCCGCGTCATTCGTCATCCTCCGTCACCGGTGCCATGCGGCGTTGCTCGAAGCTAAGGTGCAGCAGCACGATGATCGCGGGCCACAGCAGCAATACGAAAAAGGCGAGGAAGAAATTGCCGATGAACACCCCGCCGCGCTCGACCGCGATCGTCACGGGCGTCGTGTCACCGGCGCTGGCCGCGAACGCCGTCGGGAAGGTCGTGTTCGACCACAAATGCCCGGTCGCCTCGACCACCAGATCATATTGCCCGGCGGGGATGCTCGATAGCTTCACGCCCGGCGTGGTGTCCCCCTCGCGCCAGGATTCGCCATCGGTCACGCCGTGATATTCCTCGGCCGTGGCATAGGCATCGAAGCTTTCCTGTGTCGCACGGTTGACCAGGCTGTAGTCGAGATCGGCCCAGCCATTGTCGATCCGGTCGGCACGCGCGGCGATGCGCACCGCGCTCAGTCGCGCGGGCAGATCGATCTGGCGGATCACTTGCGTCTTGGTCACGCCGTCGAGCGGAACGTCGAAGGTCTCCGCGGCGATCCGGCTGCTTTGGCCGCCCATCATCATGATCACGATCAGCGTGACGACCGCGACCACGCCGATGATCAGCGCTTCCTTCATCAGATTGCCATAGGGCGACGGCTCATGCGGTGCGGGCGTGCCGCCATAGGATTTACCGCGCCTGGCAATGCCGAACGCGGCCTCCGCCTCGCCGAAATCGAGCAAGTCGAGCTTGGTCCAGGTGCGTTCGTCGGCGCTTTCTTCGCAGCTCAGCATCGTGCCGGGGCGCACGAAATCGGTGATCAGCACATGCTCCCCGACCGCGACGCGCCAATAGAATTCGCCGACGACGAACTTGACCCAGGCGCCATAGCGCGACCCGAAGCGGGTGTAGCCGAGATCGTCCACCGTGATCGACCCGCCGGTATAGCCCGGCAACTGTGTCATCAGCACGCCCAGGCTGAAGCGCCGCCCGTCATCGACCAGAAAGGCATAGCCTTCATACGGGTTGAACAGCAGATATTCCGCCCAGGTGACATAGCTGTCGCTGCGTTCGAGATAGCCGACCACCTCCCACTGCACGCCGCGCAAGCTTCCGCGCGTGCCCAGCGGAATCTCCGGGCGCTGCATCGCGGCCTGCGCTTGCGCGATCGGTGCGAGGTCGGGGCTGGTTGCGTCCAGCGTCGTGCCGCAATGTTCGCAGATGATGCTGACGGTGTTGCCCGCAGCGCGCAGCGCGATCGTCCCGCCGCAATTGGGACAGGTCAGCGCGCGGACGGTGTTGAGCGGCGCGGTCATGCCGCGAACGACGGCAGCGGCCAGCCGTCGAAGGCGCGCAGGTTGGTCGCCGCGATCTCGGCCAGCGTTACGTAACGCCCGGCATAGACCGACACTTCACCGCGATCCTTCTGGATGCTGGCGCAGAGGCCGTCCCGCGCCATCAGGTCGATGCTGCGGATCGGCGTGTCGGCTGGCGTGCTGAAAGGGAGTTCGCCCTCGCTGCCCACGAACGTCGCGTCCTTCACGTCGTTCACGCGGTAGCGCACGCCGTCGATCGTCGCTTCGGCACCCAGCGCGATCGGCTCATCGTCACGGACTTGCCGTACCGCATCGGTACGGAAGCCAGCGTAGGGCATTGCCCGGAGCAGCATGAAGCGCCCCATCGACTCGCTCAGCCAGCCGGTCGATCCGTCGTCGAACAGCGCGAGCCACTCGTTCCACCCGCCGCCCGACCAGCGCATCCGGATTCGTCCGATCAGTTCGAACCCCATGCCATCCTTGCCGCGCGTACCGATCTGCAGCGGGCTGACATCCTCGGGCACTTCCGCAACCTTGCCCATCGCCTGCAACGCGTCGCCACTGCGGACGAGTGTGGTGCGGCAATAGTCGCAGATCTTCACCGGCAAGGCGGGGGTGCGAAAATGCACCGCCGCCCCGCAATTCGGGCAAGTGGCGTCGATCATCGCTGTGCGGTCAGCCGATCTTCGCCAGCAATGCCGTCTTCTTGGCGTCGAATTCTTCCTGCGTGATCGCGCCCGCCGTCATCAGCCCGTGGAGCTTCTGGATCATCGCATAGGGGTCTTCGGCCGGTGCCGCAGCGCCGCCCGTCCCCATCATGCTCTGGCCGATCGCCAGGCCTGCCGCGGCCCCGGCACCGATCCCGGCGACACCGCCCGATTGCGCCGCCGCGAGCGGAATCGCCTCGGCGGTCTGGAAACGGACATAGTTGTCGAGGTTACCAAGGACCCGCATTGAACTGCCCTTGTCGAGATACTTCTGCACGTCTTCGGGCAGCGACAGGCTCTCGACGAAGAAGCTGCACGGCGTCAGGCCCCACGCTTCGAACGCGGGCTTCACCGCATCGAGCAGCCGTGCCGACATGGCGGCCTGGTCGCCTGCGAGGTCAACGAACGCAGTCTGGCCGCCGCCCAATCCGGTGGCGAGCGCGGTGGTGATCGCGCCGCGCAACTGCGGTTCGACATCGGCGACGGTCAGCTTCTCCAGCGTCCCCATCAGCTTGGCGGCGAACACCGGCACGTTATCGATCCGGAACGAATAGCTGCCGAAGGCGCGGATGCGCAGCGGCCCGAATTCCTTGTCGCGCACCGTGATCGGCTGGGGCGTGCCCCATTTCAGCCCGGCCTGTTCCTTGGTCGTGAAGAAATAGAGGTCCGATTTGAATGGCGATTTGAACGCCTTGTCCCAATTCTGCAGCGCGGTCAGCAGCGGCAGATTGGCGGTGTCGAGCGTGTGCAGCCCGGCATCGAACACATCGGCGATGCGGCCCTGGTCGTAGAAGAACGCCTTTTGCCCTTCACGGACCGTCAGCTGCGCGCCGTTCTGAATCTCGCGGTCCGCCAGCGGATAGCGGATCGCTAGATCGCCGGGCTGCTCCACCCAGTCGATGACATCGACGAACTGTTTCGACAGAAAATCCAAGATACCCATGACCATCCTCCCGATGACGCAAGCATAAAGGGGTTTCGGGGCGGTACGAAGCGAAATCGGTTAGTCGCCGATCACGTCCGCATAGTTTTGGTCGCGTTCGAGTGCGCGCGCGTCATCGGCCTGGGCGCCGCGAATATTGCCACTGGCGCGGCGGAGCCGTGCGCGGTTGTAATAGCTGCGCGCCGATGGGGCGTAGCGGACGGCGAGATCGAGATCGGCCGTGGCGCGCGCCAGATCGCCCGAACGCCAATGTGCCAAGCCGCGATTGAGATAGGCGGCCCCCAGCTTCGGTTCGCGCGCGATGGCCGCGTCGAAGGCCGCGATCGCCGCGTCCCAATCGCCTTGCCATGCCTTGGTCAGACCATCGGAAATCGCCGCGCCGCACCCGCGCACGCGCTGCGCCGGGTCATCGACGGTGCAGGCGTTCCAGTCGCCGCGTGGGGCCGCCCGGATGCGCGATCCGGTCACGACGATCTCTTCGCGCGCAGTGTTGGCCATCGCGTTGCGCGCAGCCATTACGGGCGCTGCCGCTTTCGCTTGCGGGGCGGCGGCATAGGCGGTGGGCGCAGGCGGTGGTGGGGGCGGAGGGGCTGGTGCCGCTTCCGGCACTGGAGCGGGTGCCGCCATCACGGGGGCAGGGGGCGGAGGGGGCACGTCCGCTGGGGCATCGGCCACCACACGCGGGGGCGGCGTCGCGAGGCGGCGTTCGGATTGGGCCTCGACCGCCGCCAGTTCGGCAGGCGGTGGAGCGGCCTGCGTCGGCGGCCGTTCGAGCGCGGGCGTGGGCTGGGCAGGAGTTTCGAGCCTGACGGCTGCGGGCGGACCGGCAACGCGATCGTTCGGCTTGAGCAAGACCAGCGGAACGGCAACCAGCGCGACCACCACCACCGAAGCAAATGCAGCCGCCGGGCCGCGGCTGATCTGCCAGCCTGGTGCCCGCACTGGTGCCGGTTTCGCGGGAGCCTCCGCGCCATCGAACTTCGCCAGCGCCGCCACGATCGTTGCGCTGCGCGCCGCCGGGCGTGGTGGTGGCGGATCTGGAAGCTGGCGGGCGAGGTCGTCCATTCAAGCGGCCCGGCTTGCGGCATGAAAGGAGAAGATCGAGGACATCGCACCCTCTATAGCGGCAATCGCGCGCCCGTCGAAAGCGCGATTGCGGGTGGGCAGGGGGCGGCGTCGTGGCCGTGCGACGCCGCCCGCCCCCTCAACGCTCCAGCGCCGCCATCGCGCGCGCCGATTTCGCGGCACGCACCAGCTGGATGAACTCGGCGCGATAGCCGAACGCGTCCTCGCCGCGGGAGGCCAACGCGACGCGCAACACATCGTCATAGCCAAGCGAGCCGACATATTTGCCGCCGCGCAACAACTCGGCAAAGCCCGCCACCGCAGTGGCGAAGCGGGCGTCGCGCGGCGCATCCTCGAACCGCGCGACCCGCGTGGCAGCACCGATCGGCGCGGTGATCAGCCGGCTGGTGTCGGCCTTGGGCAATTTGTAGCGGATCTTGACGAAGCCAAGCTCGCCGGTGCCCACCGGCGCGCGTCGCTGGGCGGCCGTGGCATAGCGCAGATCGTCGATCATGCCCGGCGCGCCCTTCGGCACCACATCGTACAAAGCGGTCACCGTCTGGCCCGATCCGACATCGCCCGCATCGACCTTGTCATTGTTGAAATCGTCGCGGTTGAGCAGGCGCGTTTCATAGCCGATCAGACGATATTCGGAGACGGCGGCGGGATTGAACTCGACCTGCACCTTCACGTCCTTGGCAATCGGAAACAGCGTCGAACTCGCTTCCTCGACCAGCGTCTTCCGCGCTTCGTTCAGTGTGTCGATATAGGCCGCCGCGCCATTGCCGTTCTGCGCCAGCGTCTGCATCAGCGCGTCGTTATAATTGCCCATGCCGAAGCCGAGCACCGACAGGAACACGCCCTTGCCGCGTTCGCGTTCGATATAGCCTTTGAGCTCCTCCTGGTTGGTGATGCCGACGTTGAAATCGCCATCGGTCGCCAGGATCACGCGGTTGACGCCGCGCGGATCGAGATTGGCTTCGGCCAGCGCATAGGCCTGGCGAATGCCCTCGGCCCCGGCGGTGCTGCCGCCTGCGCCGAGCCGGTCGAGCGCGGCGAGGATCGCGGCCTTGTCGCTCGCTGCGGTCGGCGCGAGCACGGTGCCGGCACTCCCGGCATAAGCGACGATCGCGACGCGGTCCTGCGGCCCCAATTGATCGAGCAGCAGGCCGAGCGATTGCTTGACCAAGGGCAGCTTGTTGGGTGCGTTCATCGATCCCGACGTGTCGATCAGGAACACGAGATTGGCGCGCGGTCGCGTGGCGCGGGGCAGTTCATAGCCCTTCACCGCCACGCGGACGAGCAGATGGCCCGCCGCCCAGGGGTTGGGGAAGGTCGCGATATGCGTGCTGAACGGCTCGGTGGCGCTGCGTGCGGGGGCGTAGTCGTAGGGGAAATAATTGACCATCTCCTCTGTCCGCACGGCGGCGGGCTGGGGCATCACATTGCCGTTGAGCGATGCGCGCACGAACGAATAGGACGCGGTGTCGACATCGAGCGATAGTGTCGAGACGGGTTCTTCGCGCACCAGCTTGAACGGATTTTCCTTGGTGGCGGTGAAGCGGTCGCGGCCGACATCGCGGTACGGCGGCGGGCCGACGACATCATGGGCGCGCGCCATCGGTGCACTCAGCATTCCTACAACCGGCGCGGGTGGGGGCGGCGGCGCGGGCATCATGGCGAGCTCGGCGCGCCCCCGTACGCGGGACCCGGTCACGACCACATCGTTTGCCGCGACTTCCGCGGGTGCGGTTTTGCCTTGCGCTTCGGGTGGCACGGGCGTGGCGATCGTGTCGGGACTGGTGCTGGCGCATCCGGCGACCAACGCAATGGCAACCCCCGCGACCAGGATCGGTGAAAGCGAACGCATGATCTTCTCCTCGGCTTCAAAGCGGGCGTCTTTCGTCCGCTTGAACCTTGGACGCGGCAGCACGGGGGATCCTTGGGGGCCGCGTGAAAAAAAGTTCAGTCGCCTCCTTCCAGGCGCCGTCGCGCCTCGTGCATCCGCCACGAAACGGTCGATTCCGCCACGTTCAGGATCACCGCCGCCTCGGCATGGGTGAGTTGTTGCCCGGCGACCAGCACCACCGCATCGCGGTACACCGGCGGCAGTTTCGCGACCGCGCTGCGCACCCACATTGCATCATGCAGATCGCGCCCGTCCGGCCCCTTGGTCAGCCCCGCGAGCACCGACAGCCGCTCGCCCAGTCCCCGGAAGGAGCGGCGACGACGTTTCAGGTCGCGACAGGCGTTGTAGACGTTCCCGCACAGCCAGGTGGTGAACTTCGCCTCGCCACGAAAGCTGCCGATCCGCTCGACCAAAGCGCAACACACATCCTGCGCGACATCCTCGGCGTCGCTGCGCGATCCGGTGATCTGCCACGCGAGGCCGTGGATACGGTCGTAATGGCGTTCGAGCAGCGCGGCGAAGGCGTCGCGGTCACCCGCTAGGGCACCGGCAACCAGCGCGGCATCGGGGTCGTCGGGGCGAACGGCCACCGCTCAGCCGCCGCGCGCCGTCACGCCGCTGCAGATTCGCCGTAACCGATGCAACGCCGCTTTCCCCGCCATGTCCCGCTCTCTGCCCGATTGCGCCGCGCGACGCCACTGCGCGCAGCGCCTGCATTCCGCCCGATCGTCCGCGCGTTTCGGCGCAACCGTCCTAAAATACAGGGCTGACAGCGCGTTTGCTTCTCTGCAGGGGAGATCGTGCTGCCGGGGGGTAAGCGACCGCACGGGGCGTCGCGGAAGATCGGGATGCGTGTGTACGGAGTGACGAGAATGCGGCGGGTGCAATGGCTGGCAGTGGGCCTGATCCTGATCGTGGTCGCCGCCGCAGCGCTTTTTGACTTCCGCTCGCCCCGGTCACCGCACACCACCCACGCCGTATCTGCACTGATCGCCCCGCCTCCACCCGATTCCCGGCCTTCGAAGGTCGACTATGCTCGCCTGCAACAGCGCATCGCCAGCCTCATGCAGGATCGCGACATGGTCGGGCTTGCAGTCGGTACGGTCGAACATGGCCGCGTGCGCTTCCTGCACGGCTTCGGGACGACCGTCGCTGGCTCGAATGAGGCGGTCACGCCCGACACCGTGTTCCGCTGGGCCTCGCTGTCGAAGAGCGTCGCGTCGGCGTTGGTGGTCGGGCTGGCAGCGGATGGCAAGCTGTCGCTCGATGCGCCGATTTCGAGGTTCCGCACCACGCTGACGCTGCCGGGCGATGCCAGCCGCGTCACCGTTGCCGACGTGCTCTCGCACCGTGTCGGGCTGGTCCGCAACGCGTGGGACGAGCGGCTGGAGGCGGGGGAGGACCCCAAGCAGCTTCGCGCCACGCTCGGCACGCTCGCGCCATTCTGTGCGCCGGGCACCTGCTATTCGTATCAGAACATCGCCTATGACACGGCATCGGAGATCGTCGAGCGCGTGACCGGGCAGGGCTATGCCACCGTCGCGCGCGCGCGGCTGTTCGGGCCGCTCGGCATGACCAATGCGAGCATCGGTTCGGCCGGTCTCGAACATGCCGCGCGCTGGGCGCGGCCGCATCGCAAGGGGCGCGTGCCGGTGGCCGTGCAGGAGGCCTATTACCGCGTCCCGGCGGCGGGTGGGGTCAATTCGTCGATCCGCGATCTCACCCGCTGGATGCTGGCGCAGATGGGCCGCGCCCCGCGCGTCCTGTCGGCGCAAATGCTCGACACGATGCACCACCCGCGCGTGCGCACCCCGCCGCACGGTCCGCGCGGGGCGATGGACCGGGCGCTGAAGGACGCGTCTTATGGTCTGGGCTGGCGCAGCCTGAACTATGCCGGACATGCCTTGGTCGGGCATCGCGGTGCGGTCGACGGCTATGGCTCGCTGATCCTGTTCGATCCGGCCGAACAGAGCGGCATCGTGATGTTGTGGAACAGCAACCAGAGCAAGGCGGCGCGGCTGCAGCTCGAATTCTTCGACATGCTCTATGGCTTGCCGCGCACCGATTGGCTGGAGGTCGACAAGCAAGCCGAGGATGCCGAGGGTGGTTCGGGCGATGCCGGGCGCGTGCGTCGGCGCTGACGCGCTCAGTCGATCAAGATCGCCGCGCAGTCCGGGGCACCGCCGATATCGCGTCCTCGTGCCGCGATCCGCGCTACCGCAGCGGCATCGCAACTCGCGAGGATGCGCCGCTGCGCGCGATCGGCATCGGTAAGGTTCGTCGAATGGGCGATGGCGACACCGCGCGCCGCCCATAATTCGCGATAGGCGAGTAGGACGGGCGTGTAATGCGGCTGATCCTGCGAAAATCCGGGATCGACGATCAGGATGGGGCGATTCGCCATCGGCACGATCCGGGCGAACAAGGCGCCATACTGCCCCGATCGCGCGCCCTCCGGCACGACCTGCACATAATAACGCCGCGCCACTGCCCCGGCGACGCCCATCGCCACCGGCACGATCGCCACGAGCAGCAACGCCGCCGCCGCCAGACGGGCATAGCGCGCGTCGGTGCCGAGCATGGCCCGCGCCTGGGCGATCGCAAGCTGACACGTCACGGCTGCGGCGATCGCCATGAACGGTACGGCCGGGAGGATATAATGATCGAGCTTCGACGCGGCGCAGGTGAACACCGCGAGCGTCGCGGTGACGATGCAGAGCGAGAAGAGCAAAACCTGCCGCACCGCCCCGTGCGCCGCGAACAGCGCGATCGGCGACAGCAGCAAAAGCGGACCCGCCGCAAAAAATCCGGCCCGCAGCAACTCGAAGTAGAACCAACGCGGCTTCGCCAGCACCAGCGACGATCCGAACCGACCATTGACGTCGTTGAACCACGCCGCGTGCAGATATCCCGGCCCCTGCCACTCGCGCGCAGCCAGGAACAGCAGCAGCGTGCCCGCAGCCCCCAGACCCATCACCAGATAGCCCGGCGTCGCGAACAGCCGCCGCCATCGCCCGGCGACCGCCACGTACAGCGCGACCCCCATGCCCGGCACCAACCCTGCAATACTCTTGGTCAGGAAGGCGCAGCAGATCGCGGCCCCGATCAGCGCGAGCAGCGTGCGCGCTGGCCGATCGTGCTGCAACGCCAGGAACAGCAGGCACAGATAAGCCGTGACGAAGAACAGCAGCAGCGCGTCATAATCCGCCGTGCGCGCGCTATGTTCGCCGAAGAACGCCGGGCTCAGCACCAGCAATCCCGCCGCCAATGCCGCTGTGGCGACCGACTCGGTCGTGCGCCGTACGAACCAGAACAGCAAGGCGATCGTCCCCAGCGCCGCGATCATGCTCGGCAGCCGCAGTGCCCAGGTCTCCGGGCCGAACAGCGCGACGCTCCCCGCCATCAGCCAGATCAGCAGCGGCGGCTTGGTGTTCCACAGGTCGGGTGCGCCGCCATAAGTGGTGACCAGCGAAAACCCCCGCGCGCGCTGCTCCAGCGCGTTCACGATGTTGCGCGATTCATCCCACAATTGGATCGGCATCGCCGCCCGATCGGCGAACAGAAACGCCGCCGCCAGCAACAACACGGCGCCCGCAATCAGCGTCGGCGACGCGAGACCCGCGCGGATCCCCGGCCAGGCCAAAGTGCGACGATGGGGAATGGGCAGCGCAGATCGCATGGCGGTCGATTACCAGCCAAAACTAAAAGAGGTGATAAGCCCGCCACCCCAACCGATCACGCCGACTGTGACGACGGGTGGCCGCTAACGACCCACCTTCATGCGGACGCCTGCGATGACCGTATCGCGAAGACGGGTGCCGCATCACACGGCGTCTTCCAGCGAGAAGCGATCATCGTCCTCGTCATACGCGAACACTTCGGCGTAACGACCCCACAGCGTGACGGTCTGCAACGTCTCCGCGGCATAGTCGGGCGACATATGGTCTTCGAGTTCGTCGCGGAAACGGCGTGCGGGCGCGACATGGCCGGAGCGTTCGTCGAGGATCCGCTTGATATGTTGGGCAAGCGGCACGTGCGCGAGCAGCGCTTGCGCGAACATCGCCTTGCGCGTGTCGACATCGGCCTCAGCATAGCGACGACCCGTCGCGGTCAGGCGCAGTTCGGCACCGTGCAGCTCCGCGAAGCGCAGCAATTGCAGCGTTTCCGCCATCGGGAACAGTTCGTCGATCTCGAGCTGGAGCTGGTCGGCCAGATCCGCCATCGCCGCGCTGCCGTCGAACGGGCTGGCATCGACCTCCTCGATCAACCCGGCCAGCGAGTTGGTCGAGACGCGCGGCAACACCATCTGGATGCCGGTCCCCGGAAACACGCCGTCGCGCGCCGGTTCGGGCGCGGCGCGCGCGGTCATGCGCGCGTAAATGTCATCGACCAGCGCTCGGAACGGCGGATCGAGCCGGTCGCGCG
>JAIXZV010000257.1 GCA_027489365.1 Sphingomonadales bacterium | reverse complement strand
GAGCCGCCCAATCGGATGATCCTCGACCAGCACTTCGCCCTCCGGCCCGATCACCACCGGCAAGGCGCGCGGGTCCGCGCCGATCTGCCGCATCAGCAGCGTCGTGCGCTTGTCGACGAAACGCTGTGTCAGGCTCGCGTGCAGTGCATCGGACAGCCGTTCCTCGACCGCACTCGCGCGCGCCGCCCAATGCGCCGGATCGGCCAGCCAATCGGCGCGGTTGGCGATGTACGCCCAGCTCCGCGCCGCCGCGATCCGCCCCGCAAGCGTCTCGACATCGCCTGCGACCGTGTCGAGCCGCGCGATTTCCGCAGCGAACCAGTCGTGCGGGATATGGCCTTTGCCCTCGCTCAGATAACGGAACACCCGCTCGACGAAGCGTGTGTGCGGATCGACGCCCACCTTGCGGAAATCGGGCAGCCCGCACGCCGCCCACAGTCGTGCGACCATCGTCGGGGAGCGCGCGCGATCGCGCACCCAATCCTCAGCGGCCATCCGCTTGAGCACGGCAAGATCGACCGCTTGCGGTGCCGCCCACAACATGCGGTGCGCCGGGCGCGCCTCCAGGCTTTCGACCAAGGCCGCGACGCTGCTGTAATCGGGCTCGCCCTGCCGCCAATAGAGCTGTTCGAGCGGCGGGAAGCGGTGTTCCTCGATGTTGAGCACTTCTTCCGGCGTAAAGGCACCCGGCCCTTCCTCGACCAGCGCCCCGAACGTGCCGTCGCGTTGGTGCCGTCCGGCGCGCCCCGCGATCTGCGCCATTTCGGCGACGGTCAGGCGGCGCTGGCGGCGGCCGTCGAACTTGTTGAGGCTGGCAAAGGCGACATGCGCGACGTCCATGTTCAGCCCCATGCCGATCGCATCGGTCGCGACGAGATAATCGACTTCGCCCGCCTGGAACATCGCGACTTGCGCGTTGCGCGTGCGCGGCGACAGCGCCCCCATCACCACCGCCGCCCCGCCGCGCAGCCGCCGCAGCATCTCGGCGACGGCATAAACTTCCTCGGCGCTGAACGCGACGATCGCCGAGCGTTTGGGCAAGCGGCTGATCTTCTTCGCTCCGGCATAAGTGAGGGTGGAGAAACGCGGGCGATTGATGATCTCGATCTTAGGCACCAGCGCCTTGAGCACCGGCCGCAGCGCCTCCGACCCGAGCAGCATCGTTTCCTCGCGCCCGCGTGCGCGCAAAATGCGGTCGGTGAAGACATGGCCGCGCTCGGGGTCCGCGCCCAATTGTGCTTCGTCGACCGCGACGAAGGCAAGGTCCTTGTCGAGCGGCATCGATTCGGCGGTACACAGGAACCAGCGCGCGTCGCGCGGCACGATCTTTTCCTCGCCAGTGATCAGCGCGACGCGGTTCGCGCCCTTGATCTTGACGACGCGGTCATAGACTTCGCGGGCAAGCAGCCGCAGCGGGAAGCCGATCATCCCGCTCGAATGGCCGCACATCCGCTCCACCGCCAAATGCGTCTTGCCGGTGTTGGTCGGCCCGAGGACCGCAGTGACCTGATGTTCATCGTGGCGGTGCATGACGCAGCGAACATCGCGTGCCCGCGCCGCCCGCGCAACCACCTAAGGGGAAATACGCTCTGCCGACTCCCATTAACCCTGTGTAATCAGGGCCCTTCCGGTGGGTTCCATCACCTCGCCGCAGCGCCGCAACGCTTCGCCGTAAGCGTAGCTTTACGGGGTCGCGGTTAATTTGACTTTAGGCTTTGGTGGCCACAGTCGATTGGCCTCACGCTGCGGGGCGGAACGGGCAGCGGTTTCGGGTTATTCGGGGGCACAATCGCCTTGTTCTTGCGTGACGATCATGGCTTCGGACAAACGGGTGGCACCGCCGCCATTTCGTTCGGCCGTGCGATCGTACCCGTCGCCGAACTCAGCACCCTCGACAAACTGCGCGCCGCCGCGATGCGGATCGATTGGGTGCCGGATCTCGGCTCGCGCATCGGCTCGCTCGATTGGTGGCGTGGCGCGGCGACCTGTGCCGCTTTGTGCGCGACCGCGTATGCGCTGGCCCCGCCGCTCGACAATCCGATCCTCGCCGCCGTGCCCGCACCGCTCAGCGGCACTGCGCGCGACGATGCGCGCGCGCAGACGATCGCGCCGCTCGCCTGGGGTGCCGATACCGGGCATCACATGGCCTCGAACGATCTCGTCGTGCCGCTCAACGAAGCGCCCGAGCGTCCGTTCGAGGAACGCACCGCCACGATCGGGCATGGCGACAGCCTGAGCGGCGTATTGCAGCGCGCTGGCCTATCGACACGCGATGCGCAGGATGCGGTGGCCTTGATCGCAGGCGCGGTGCCGCTCAGCGATCTCACGCCGGGCAAGCAATTGCCGATGACGCTCGGCCGCCGCCCCAACAAGACCGTCGCGCGCCCGCTCGAGGCGCTCTCGGTACGCGCGCGCTTCGATCTCGAACTGACGCTGAAGCGCGTCGGCGACGGCCTCGTGCTCAGCCGCCAGGTGATCGCGATCGACAATACCCCGCTGCGCATCCAGGGTCTCGTCGGCAGCAGCCTGTACCGCTCGGCCCGCGCCGCAGGGATTCCGGCCAAGGTCGTCGAAACCTATATCCGCGCGATCAACAGCAAATTCGCCATTAGCCAGATCGGCGCGGGCGACCGCTATGATTTCGTGATCGACCGCAAACGCGCCGCCACGGGCGAGACGCAGATCGGCAATCTGCTGTTCGCCGGGCTCGATCACGGCGCGAAGAAGACGCAATTGGTGCAATGGAACGACGGCACCTGGTACGAAGCGAGCGGTCAGGCCGAGCGTCAGGGCACCTTCACCATGCCGGTGTCGATGGCACGCGTCACCTCGTCGTTCGGGATGCGCTTCCACCCGCTGCTCGGCTTCTCACGGATGCACAAGGGCATCGACATCGGCACGCCGTGGGGCACGCCAATCCACGCGCCCGCCGACGGCACGATCATCTACGCCGGGCGCAGCGGCGGCTATGGCAATTTCATCAAGATGGCGCACGGCGGCAATATCGTGACGTGCTACGGTCATCTCAGCCGCTTCGCCGCGCGGTCCGGCCAGCGCGTCGCGCGCGGCGAGATCATCGGCTATTCGGGCAATAGCGGCCTGTCGACCGGCCCGCACCTCCACTGGGAAGTCATCCGTAACGGCGTCGCGGTCAACCCGCGCGGCTTCTCCTTCTCCAGCATCGCGACGCTCTCGGGCGAACAATTGCGCGCGTTCAAGGCGAAGGTCGCCACGCTGCTGGCGGTCAAGCCGGGGGCGTAAGCCCAAGAAGAAGGTTGGTTCGCGCAGAGGCGCGGAGGCGCAGAGATCTCCCGGCTCGGCCGTCGGCAGACCTTACAAACGTCGATCGAAAGCCGCGCCGTAAATGATTGAGGGCTTCCGCCCTCCTCTTTGTTTCTCTGCGCCTCCGCGTCTCTGCGCGAACCAACCTTCTTCTTGGGCTTACG
>JAIXZV010000028.1 GCA_027489365.1 Sphingomonadales bacterium | reverse complement strand
CTCGCGCTCGGCCAGCACCGCCTCGGCGCATTTGCGTTCTGAAATGTCGATATTGACGCCGATGAAGCCGATGCGATTGCCTGCAGCATCCACCTCGGGGGCGGTCATCACCTCCACCCACAGAACGCGGCCGTCCTTGTGCCGGAAGCGGAATTCGGTGCGCAATTCCCCGGTGCCCTGCACGACATCGGCCCATTGTTGCGACACGCGCGGCAGATCGTCCGGGTGAATCGCGGCCCCCCAATCCGATCCCATCGCCTCGTTTTCCGCGAGACCGGCAATCGCCTGCCACGCCGCGTTGACATAGGTCACGCCGCCTTCGCGATCCGCCCGGAAGATCCCGGCCGGCGACAGTTTCGCGAGCGCCTCGAACAAGCGCTGGCTCTTCGCCAGCGCGTCGCGCGAGGCGCGCTGCTCGGTAATGTCGACGATCGCGCCGATGAACCCGCTGACGTTGCCGTCTTCGTCGAATTCGGCGGTGTTGACCACTTGCACCCAGATGACGCTGCCATCGGGCCGCAGGAACGGGACTTCGCGCGTGCGCACTTCGCCCGGCGTGAAATTCACCCAGGGCGGCTGGCGGAAATAGGCCTCCGGATCGGCCAGCGCCTCCATCCAGCGATTGCCCAGCAATTCCTCGGCATCGCGGCCGATCATAGTGGTCCAGGCCTGGTTGACATAGGTGGCCATGCCATCCGCTGCGGCGACATAGACGCCAACCGGTGCCGCCTCGGCAACGCGGCGGAAGCGCGCTTCGCTGTCGGCCAGCGCGCGTTGCGTCGCGACGGCCTGGGTGATGTCGCGGATCGTGCCGATCGTCCCGTCGAACGCACCGTCGTCGCGCGCCAGGCGACGCAGTGTGACCTCGATCTGGCGCGCCTCGCCCGCTTTCGTGCGGAAACGCTGGTTCAGCGTCGCCTCGGTCACTGCACCGCTGACGATGCTGGGATAGCCCTTGCTCGCGTGCGCCAGATCGTCGGGCAGCAGCAGGCGCGTCGTCGGCCACCCCAGGCTTTCCGCGACGGTATACCCCGTCAGTGTCTCCCACGCCGGATTGAGAAAGATCCAGCGTCCCTCCGCGTCGGAGCGAAACACCACTTCCTGCATCGTCGAGACGAGCGTGTCGGAGAAATCGCGGCTGCGTTTCAAATCCCGCCGTACGCGGTCCTGCCCCGCCAATGCCGAGGCGAAGGGCAGGCCGATCGCGAAGGCGGTCACCAGGAACAGTTGCAGCATGTGGATTTGCGCGGGCAGCGTCGCCTGGATCATCGCGATCGGGCCGGTCCCCGCGATCGTCGCCGCCGTCGCGATCACCGATACGACCAGGATCGCCGCCGCCGTGCCCAGCACCCCCAGCCGGAACGTCGCGACGATCACCATCGGCAGTGCGAGGAACAGCAGCGGATAGGTCGATTGCCCGAAAACCACCGCCGAAGCGACCGCGTTCGCGCCCAGCACCAGCACGATCTCGCCGAAGCGCGCCGGGCTGATCGTATCGCGCGCGGTCCACGAATGCATTCCGATCAACAGGATCGGCCCGAGGATCATCGTGCCCAGCCCATCGGCCACGGTCCATTCGAACCACACGCTGAAGATCGGGCGACCCGTTGGCACGGCAATCCACAAGGCCGCCGCCAGCCCGCACACGACCGGCGGCACGATCGCGCAACCGCAGACGAAGCGCAGCACGTCGGGCAGATGCGTCATGTCGGGCACGTTCTTCTGCCAGCGCAGCACCAACCACGCGCCGCCCGCCGCCTCCGCACAATTGATCAGCGCGAGCACGATCGATCCGACATAGGGGAACTGAGCGAACAGGTTCGCCGAGACGTAGCCGACCAACGCCGCCGCGATCCAGCCGGGCGCCGTTCGCCGCGTGCTATGCAGCAGCACCACCGCGAGCACGCCGTTCGCCAGCCAAAGCGGCGAGATCGACGCGCCGTTGCGCGACAATGTCAGGCCGCCGATCGCCAGCAGGAAGATCAGCGCCGCGAACGCCGCGCGCGTCAGGATCCAGCGCACGCGCTCCGCGAGGGGAGACCGGCTGGCTGTCGGGTCGATCGTCTTCATGCACTCCCCGGCCAACGGCGTCCGTTATCCAACCCTAATAGGCCCGCCGCGCTTGTTAGGCGTACGGTTTTGCGCTTTGTTGCGTCAATTTCCCGGACCGCAAACCTCTAATCTCCACAGAATTGAAAAAGGGGCCTTTTTGATGACATTCCGACGCCTGGCGCTTGCGGCTGCGTGCCTCCTCGCAACGACTGCCTTGGCGCTGCCCCCGGCCGGCGCGCAGGTCGCCAAACCGGCGTTCGCCGAGCCGAGCCTGTCGCCCGACGGCAGCCTGATCGCCTTCGCCTCGGGCGGGGATATCTGGGAAGTCGCGGCGGGCGGCGGCGTCGCGCGGCTCCTGGTCACCGATGGCGCCACCGAGGGCCGCCCGCTTTACTCCCCCGACGGCACGCGGCTCGCCTTCACCTCGACGCGCGGGGGCAGCCAGAACATCTATGTGCTCGATCTCGCCAGCGGCGCGGTGACGCGGCTGACCTATGCCGAGGCGGGCGAGGAGCTCGACGCCTGGTCCCCCGACGGCAAATATCTCTATTTCGCCAGCGGCGTGCAGGATGTCGCGCGCCAGGCCGATATCTTCCGCGTGAGCGCCGATGGCGGCACCCCGATGCAAGTCAGCCGCGAGAAGTTCCTCGCCGAATTCCAGGCCGCACCCTCGCCCGATGGCAGCACGCTCGTGCTCAACGCGCGCGGCATCAGCGGCGGGCAATGGTGGCGCAACGGCACCAGCCATATCGACGAGACCGAACTGTGGCTGAAGCCGGTGGCCGAGGGCGGTGCCTATCGCCGCTTACTGCCCGGTGGCGAGAAGCACGCCTGGCCGATGTGGAGCCGCGATGGCCGCAGCATCGTCTATATGTCGGCGCGCGGCGGGGTCGAAAACCTCTGGCGCGTCGGTCTGGGCGACGGGGCCGCGCCTGAGCAACTCACGCGCTTCACCGATGGCCGCTTGCTCTATCCTTCGATGGCGGCGAACGGGACGGCAATCGTGTTCGAACGCGATTTCGGCGTGTGGCGCTTCGACCCCGTCACCGGACAGGCCGCCGCCGTGCCGATCACGCTGCGCGGTGCCGCCAGCGCCACGCCCAAGCGGCACGAAACGCTGGGCAGCTTCCAGCGGCTCGCGCTCTCATCCGATGGGCAGAAGGTGGCGGTGATCGGCCACGGCGAAGTCTTCGCCGCCCCCGCCAAGGACGGTGGGCCAGGCCAGCGTATCACCACCACTGCGGGCGCGGAACGCGAAGTCACCTGGTCGCCCGACAGCCGCCGCGCTTTGGTCATTTCCGAACGCGGGCTCGATCATCGCCTGGTCGAATATGACGTGGCGAGCGGACGTGAGACGATGCTGACCAAAAGTGGCATCGCCTCAACCCCGGCCTATGCCCCCGACGGCAAATCCGCCGCCTACGTCCTCGACGACCGCGAATTGCATGTCGTCACCTTCGCGACCGGTGCCGACCGCATCGTCTTCACCGGCGCGATCTCGACCGACGAGCGCGACGGGCCGCGTCCGATCTGGTCCCCCGACGGCCAATATATCGCCTTCCCCGTGCTCGACGCGCGCGCTTTCGTGAATGTCCATGTCGTAGCGGCGGCAGGCGGCGCAGCGCGGCCGGTCAGCTTCCTTGGCAACGGGCAGATGGGCGGCATCGCCTGGTCGCCCGACGGCAAATACATTCTGTTCGATACGGCACAGCGCAGCGAGGATTCCCGCATCGTCCGCATCGACCTGCTGCCCAACGTGCCGAAGTTCAAGGAAGACAAGTTCAACGATCTGTTCAAACCCGGCAAGCAACCCGGCACCACGCCCGATGCGCCTGGCACCCCCTCCGAAACGCCCGCGCCGCCCGCGCCGAAACCGCTCCCTGCCGCCGCAAAGAAAAAGGGCGCTGCCGCAGCACCACCACCAGCGCCGAAGGTCCCGCCGGTCACGATCGTATGGGCGGGCTTGCGCAACCGTGCGACGATCCTGCCGCTCGGGCTCAACGCCGATACGCCCGTGATCAGCAGCGACGGCAAGACGCTCGTCTTCCGCGCGCGCGAAAAGGGGCGCGCCAACCTCTACAGCTACAATCTCGACGAACTCGCCGACGAACCCCCGGTCGCGCAGCAACTCACGCAAAGCGATCGGCCGAAGGGCGATTTCGCGCTGACCGGCGATGGCAAGACGCTCTTCTATCTCGACGGCGGTCGCGTCATCTCGACCCTGCTCGACGGCCCCAAGCCCAAGCCGATCCCGGTCGTGGCCGAGATGGATGTCGATTTCGCGACCGAGAAACAGATCGTGTTTGACGAAGCGTGGAGCATTCTCGACCGCAAATTCTTCGATGCCGGCTTCAACGGACATGATTGGAAGGCGCTCCGCGCGCACTATCAGCCGTTCGTCACCGGCGCGCGCACGCCCGATGAATTGCGCCGCATCATCGGCCTGATGATCGGCGAATTGAACGCCTCGCACACCGGCATCAATCGCCCGCAAGGTGGCCCCGGCGCGCTCCCCACCAACCGCGTCGGCGATCTTGGCCTGCGCTTCGATCGCGTGGCGTATGAGGCCGGGCGTGGACTGGTCGTGCGCGAGGTCGTGCCGCTCGGCCCGGCCTCGATCGAGAAGATCGTCCCCGGTGACCGCATCGTCAGCGTCGGCGGCGTGGCGGTCGGCGCGACGGGCAATCTCGACGCCTTGCTCGAGAACACCGTCGGGCGCCGAGTCCGTCTGGGCTTAATCGGCGCAAGCGGGCCACGCACCGTCACCGTGCGCCCGGTCTCGGTCGGCAGCGCGGCCGGCCTCGCCTACCGCCAATGGGTCGAGGACCGCCGCGCACTGGTCGATCGGCTCTCGGGCGGCAAGCTCGGCTATGTCCACATCGCCGACATGTCGTCGGATTCGCTCGATCAATTGTATCTCGATCTCGATGGCGAAAATCAGGGCAAGCAGGGCGTCGTCGTCGATATCCGCAACAACAATGGTGGCTTCGTCAACGGCTATGCGATCGACGTGTTCGCGCGCAAAAACTATCTGACGATGACCCCGCGCGACTTGTTCCAGATCCCGGGCCGTCAGGCGCTCGGGCAGCGGGCGTTGGGCAAGCCGACCGTGCTCCTGACCAACGAATCCTCGCTTTCGGATGCCGAGGATTTCACCGAAGGGTATCGCTCGCTCGGCCTGGGCAAGGTTGTGGGGCAGCCGACCGCCGGCTGGATCATCTTCACAGGCGGCGAGCAGCTCATCGACGGCTCCTCGGTCCGCACGCCGAGCACCCGCATTCAGGACGGGCGCGGGCAGGACATGGAAATGCACCCCCGCCCGGTCGATCTCGCGGTCGAACGTCCGCTGGGGGAGACTGCGGCTGGCACCGATGCGCAGCTGAGCGCGGCGGTGGAGGTGTTGTTGGGGCAGTTGGGGAAGTAGCGCTCGGCCCGGACACTCAGTGTCATCCCCGCGAAAGCGGGGACCCATCACCCACCGCACGAGATGGGTCCCCGCTTTCGCGGGGATGACAAAGGAGGGAGGTAATAGCGGCGAACCCGGATCTCTCGCTGTCCTACAATAAACCAAATAGGTTATTATAGTTCCTCCCCAAAGGAGGAACTCCATGACCATCGACACCCTCATCGACGCCGTTCTCGATCGCGAAGGCGGCTATTCCAACCACCCCGCCGATCGCGGCGGAGAAACCAAATACGGCATCACCGCCGCCGTCGCCCGCGCCAATGGCTATGACGGCCCGATGCGCGATCTGCCCGTCGCCACTGCGCGCGCGATTTATCGCCGCCGCTACTGGCTCACTCCGCGCCTAAATGCCGTCGCTGATCTCGCCCCGCTGATCGCAGCAGAACTCTTCGATACCGGTGTGAACATGGGGCCACCCGCAGCGGTGTCCTTCCTCCAGCGCGCGCTCAATGCGCTCAATCGCGGCGCAACCGATTACCCCGACATGCCGGTCGACGGGCGCGTAGGCGACACGACGCTCGCCGGGCTCGCTGCCTTCCTCGCGCGGCGCGGGGCAGAGGGCGAGCGCGTCCTGCTCAAGGCGATCGAGGCGCTGCAAGGCGAACGCTACCTTGCGCTCGCCGAACGCCGGCCGGCCAACGAAGCCTTTCTCTACGGCTGGCTCTCCAACCGGATCGGTTAGAAAGGCCGTCGTTGGTGTGACTCGTGTGACTTTACCGACAACAGGAGACTGAAATGGGACTCATCGAAGGCATTATCGGCCCGATCGCCGCGATCATCGACAAGATCATCCCCGACCCCAAGGCGCGTGACGAAGCAAAGCTCAAACTGCTCACGCTCCAGGGCTCGCAGGAAATGGAGCAAGTGAAAACGCAGATCTCGGCGATCATGGCCGAGGCGCAATCGCCGGACCCGTGGACCAGCCGCGCACGCCCGAGCTTCCTCTACGTGATGTACGCGCTGTTGCTCTGGGCGATCCCGATGGGGCTGATCGCGGCGGCGCAACCGCAAATGGCGAAGGACATTGCGGCGGGCATGAACGCCTATCTGGCTGGCATCCCGGAGCCGCTCTACGCGCTCTTCGGCACGGGCTATCTCGGCTACACCGTCGCGCGCTCGTGGGGGAAGGCGAAGGGCACCGACAAATAATGCTATGTGCTCCTGCGCCTGCAGGAGCCCAGGGTTCGAAGGCAATCGTTTGTGGCCTGGGCTCCTGCCTGCGCAGGAGCACACCCCTTTAAGGGGCGATTGCCCCCACCCCCAACCATGCTATCCCGCTCCATCCCTCGTCCGCTGGAGCCTCCCCCGAATGCGTCTCACTCTAACCGCTGCCCTGCTGCTCGCCGCCACCGCAACCTCAGCGCTCGCTGCACCGATTCGCTCCTACGGCAGCCTCACCCTCTCGGCGAAGGGCGACCGGATCGCGACGGTCGAATCCGGCGGCGACGGCAAGAGCGCGATCACGATCCGCAGCGTGCGTGACGGCAAGGTGCTCGACAGCTTCAATCCCTGCGCAACCGCCTGTTCGCTGTCCGGCCTGACCTTCGCGCCCGACGGCACGCTCGCCTATCTGGCGCGATCGCGTGAGGCGGGGACGGTGACGCTGTCGACCTATCGCGCCGGCGGCACGAAGGGCGGCGGCCATACGGTCGCGACGGTCAAGGGCATCGCCCAGACCCCGCGCTTCTCGCCCGATGGCAAGCGCATCGCGCTGCTGGTCACGATCGGCGCGGCCAAGGAAGCGGGGGCAGCACAGGCCGGCGTGCGTCAGGTCGGCGAAATCGGCGAGAAGAGCGATGAACAGCGCCTCGCGGTGTTCGACGTCAGCGGCGCGCCGGTCGCACCGGACGGGGTGAAGCCGCTCTCCCCGGCCGATCGCTACATTTACGAATATGACTGGACCCCCGACGGCGCGGGTTTCGTCGTCACCTCCGCGCTCGGCAATGGTGATAACAATTGGTGGGTGGCAACGCTCGACGCGGTCGATGCCACGACCGGTGCGGTGCGCAATATCGCCAAGCCCAAGACCCAGATCAACGCGCCGCGTGTCTCGGCGGACGGTCGCAACGTCGCCTATATCGGCGGCTTGATGAGCGATTTCGGCTCGGTCGGCGGCGACATTTGGAGCGTGCCGCTGGCGGGCGGCGAACCCGCCAATCTGACGCCCAAGGCCGACTATACCGTCACTTCACTCGACGCGACGACCGGCGGCTTGCGTGGCACCACCTTGCGGGGTGCCGATGCGACGCTGCTCGTGAACTCGACGATCGGCTGGGCCCGACCCGCCACTTTCGCGGCGGGCGACGGCAAGGCCGCGTGGAGCGCCGATGGCAAGACCGTGGCGATGGTCGTGCAGGATTACACCCACGCCCCCGCGATCTTCGCCGGACCCGCCACCGCCCCGGTCCAGATCACGCACGATAACGATGCCGTCCCCGCGACGCTGACAGCGCGCAGCATCACCTGGAAGAATGACGGCTTCAACGTGCAGGGCTGGCTGCTCAGCCCGCTGAATGCCGATCCGGCCAAGAAGGCAGCGATGGTCACGATCGTCCACGGCGGCCCCTCGGCGGCGAACGTGCCGAGCTTCGGCGGCGGCGGCGCGCAGGCCCTGCTCGATCGCGGTTACTACGTGTTCCTGCCCAATCCGCGCGGCAGCTATGGCCAGGGCGAGGCGTTCACCGCTGCCAACAAGCGCGATTTCGGCGGTGGCGATCTGCGCGATATCCTGACCGGCATCGACGCGGTCGAGAAGGTCGCCCCGATCGACGATGCGCGCTTGGGTCTTACCGGCGGGAGCTACGGCGGCTTCATGGCGATGTGGGCCAACACGCAGACCAACCGCTTCAAGGCGATCGTTGCGGGCGCGGGCCTGTCGAACTGGGTCAGCTATTACGGCACCAACGGTATTGATCAGTGGATGCTGCCATTTTTTGGCAAGACGCTGTACGACGATCGTAAGGCGTATGAGGACGTGTCCGCGGTCAATTTCATCAAGAACGCCAAGACCCCGACCTTCATCTATGTCGGCGAGCGCGACATCGAGGTGCCGCCGACGCAATCGATCGAATATTGGCACGGCCTCAAGGATATGGGCGTCCCGACCAGCCTGGTGATCTACCCCGAGGAAGGCCACGGCATCCGCAACCCCGTCAACGCCGCCGACCTCCGCGCGCGCACGCTGGCGTGGTTCGATAAGTATCTGGGGGAGAAGAAATAACCGATCCCGAACGCACCATCCTTTTGTCATCCCCGCGAAAGCGGGGACCCATCACCTGCCGCTCGAGATGGGTCCCCGCTTTCGCGGGGATGACATGCTGATGTTTGAGGGGAGGTTACCGAAGCGGCTTCCCCGAATCCTTCCACCGGTCGAGAATCTGCGAATCGCCGGGCAGCGCGTCGGCAGCGGGCTTCGCGGCGGCGGCAACCGGCGTCCCGCTCTGGGCATAGGCTGGCTGGATCGCGGCGGATGGCGTCACCGGCGCAGGGAGCGCCGCCGTGATCGTAGGTTCGGGCAGGCGCGTGTGCGGCCCCGGCACCGGCTCACCCCCGGCATAGCTCTGGCGGAAGGCAGCGGGGGTGCCCCAATAGCCTTGCCAGCGGTGGAAGAAATGCGCCCCGATCGCCGCCGTCATCACCAAACTGCGGTTCCACGAGGGGGTCACGGCATAGGTGTGGTAATGCGTCGCCATCCCGACCTCGGCCATGACATGCCCGTTGAGCGCCGCGGCGGCGACCTTCATCGCGCGCAGCCAATAGGCCTTGGACGGCGTGCCGCGGTTCATCGCCCCGTCGCAGGCGAAGCTGAACTGGCACCCGGCATGTTCCGACCCCTGGAACACCACGCCGCAGACCGTCGCCGGAAAGGCCGGGTGCCGTGCCCGGTTGAGAATCACCTGCGCCACCGCCTGCTGCCCGGCATCGGGCTCGGTCGCGGCCTCGTAATAGATCGCCGTTGTCAGGCATTGCAGCGCCCGCCCGCGATCGACCGCGCTGGCTCGCGCCATCGAAAAGGGCGGGGCCGGGCGGATCGAAGTATCGGGTTTCAGGACAGCGGCCTCGGGCGGCAGCGGCAGATCGGGCAGGGCGATCGTGCCGGTCGCGCCCGGCGTGTGCAGCGGCGCGGCCGCTTCCTCCTCGGTCGCGTAGAAATAAGCGGCACCGGGGAAATGATCCTGGCTCTCATAGCCCATCGGCGGGGCAGCCGCCCGGCTCGCCTTGGCGCTTTGATCGACGATCGCGCGGATCGCGGCGTGGGCCGAGACGCCCGCCAGCACGAGCGCGACCAGCCCCACCACGCCGAGCTTGCTCAGCCGCCGCATCTTGAACCAACCGATGATCGCGCGCGCGTCCATCGGCCGCGCATAGCCGATTCGCCCGCGCGGCGATGCTCCCGATTTTGCCCTGTCTCGCGCTGAAACAGTTGATAGTTAACGTAAGTTTTGCGCGCGAGATTTCCACCCGTTCGGGCTGAGCTTGTCGACGCCCTGCGTGCCACAAGTTGTGCCGTACATTGAGCACGCAGCCCTTCGACAGGCTCAGGGCGAACGGATTGGTGGGCGATCCGCTACTTCAACGCCGCGCCATCCAGTTTCAGGGCATCCGCCGCGATCACCTCGGCATCGGGATAGGTCTTGCGCAGCTCGGGCAGGAACAGCTTCGCGTCGCCGACCACGACGATGCTCGCCACCGACGGATCGAGCAGTTTGGCCGCCGCCGCCTGCACGGCCGCCGGGTCGACCGCCGAGACGCGCGCGGTATAGGCACCGAGCTCGCTCAGCGGCAGGCCCTGCACGACATAGCCGCCGACCGTGCCCGCAATGCCCGCGGTCGTCTCGGTCGCGCGGCCGAAATTGCCGACCAGCACGGCCTTGCGCGTTTCCAGCTCGGCTGGCGTCACCGGCTCCGCGCCGAGGCGCTTCATCTCGGCCAGGATGATCGACACCGTTTCGGGTGCCGACGGGTTCTTGGTCGAGGTCCGTCCGCTGATCGTGCCGGGCAAGCGGCCCGCCTGCACTGAGCTGCCCGCGCCGTACGCGAGACCGCGCTTGATGCGGATTTCCTGATTCAAGCGCGACGAGAACCCGCCGCCGAGAATCGTGTTGGCCACCGCGGCCGGATAGAATTGCGCGTCGCTCCGCGCGATGCCCGGACGGGCGACCACCACCCCGGCTTGCCCCGCGCCCGGCATGTCGACGACGATCACGCGCGGCTTGGGATAGCTCACCTGACGGTCGTCCTCGCGGACCAGCATGTCGGCGACCTTCCAGTCGGCAAAGTTGCGCTCAGCCAGCGCGCGCGCGGCGGGGAGCGTCACGTCGCCGACGAGGACCAGCGTGGTCTTGGACGGGCGCCAGGTGCGTTGATATGTCGCCCGAATGTCGGCTGGCGTGATCGCCTTGAGCGAGGTCGGCGTGCCTGACAGCGGATGGCCATAAGGCAGGTCGCCCAGTGCCGCCCGCGCCGCAACCAGCCCCGCCAACTGGCTGGGGTTCTTGATCGCGACTTGCATCCCGTCGATCGTTTGCGCCCGCGCGCGTTCGATCTCATCGGGCGCAAACACCGGATTACGCGCGACATCGGCCAGGATCGCGAGTGCCGGGGCGGCCTGATCGGCCTTGACCGTCACATCGACACTCGATCCGTCGAAGCTCGCATCGCTCGAAATCGAACCGCCGAGCGTTTCGATCTCTCGGGCGATTTGCGTGGCCGAGCGCGTCTTCGTGCCTTTGGTCATCAAATCCGCGGTCAAATTCCCGACGCCCGCGCGATCGGCCGGATCGGTCGCGCCGCCGCCCTGCGCGGTCAGCAGCGCGGTCAGCAGCGGCAGATCGTGCTTCTCGACCACAACGACGCGAAGGCCGTTGGCCAGCGTGAATTCGTTGGTGACCGGCGCGCTCGCGGCGATCGCCGGGCCTGCGGCGGGCGGTGCGATACGCTCCGCTTCATTTGCCGGGGTGACGATTTCGACCTTGCCCGGCGCGACGAGTTGCTTGGTCACGACCGAGCCGCCGACCTCGATCCGGTCGTTCTGCGGCGCCGCGATGGTCTTGTCCTCGGGCAGATAGTGGATCGTCGCCGAGCGTTGATCGCGCAGATATTTGGCCGCGACACGCTGCACGTCGGCTGCGGTCACCCGCCCGATTGCGGCAAGCTGCCGGTCGGCGGCGCGCGGATCGCGGTCGATGATGACCGAGGCGGCGATCGTGCGGCCCTTCCCCTCGGCGGTCTCGCGCCCGCGCAACGCGCTGGTCAGGATCTCGTTCTTCGCTTCGGCCAGTTCGGCGGCGGTCACCGGCTTGGTGCGCACCCGCGCGATCTCGCGGCGCAGCGCGGCCTCGCCCGCCTCTGCGGTCTTGCCGCTGGCCAGGATTGCGATCACCGCGAGATTGCCCGGTCCCTGCTTGGAATCGAGATAAGTCTCGGCACTCTGCGCAAGCTGCTCGCGGTACACCAGGCTCTCATACAGGCGCGAGCTCTCGCCCTGCGACAGGACCGCGTTGAGCACCGACAGCGCTGCGCCGTCGGGATGGCTGTCGGCCGGAATCGGATAGCTGATCAGCACGGCAGGGAGCGGCGTGTTCGCCTCCCGCACCACATAGTGCGTTGCGACGGTCCGCTCGGGCTCGGTAACGGTCACGCGCGGGATCGGCGCGGTCGGGCGCTTGATCTTGGCGAAATATTGATCGACCCAGCCGTCGAGCTGCTTCGCGTCGAAATTGCCGGAAACCACCAGCACCGCATTGTCGGGCCGGTAATAGGTCGCATGGAACGCGCGGACATCGTCGATCTGCGCGCTTTGCAGATTGTCGAGGCTGCCGATCGTACCGCGCGCATAGGGGTGCTTGGTGTAGGAAATCGCCGGAAAGTATTGCGAGAACAGCTTGCCGTACGGCCGGGCATTGGTGTTCTGGCGCAGCTCCTCCTTCACCACGTCGCGTTCGGAAGCGAAGCTCTTCGGCTCGACTACCAGCGCGGCCATGCGGTCCGCCTCGGCGAACAGCAGGCGTTGCAAATGGTTGGCCGGGATCGTCTCGTGATATTCGGTGTAATCGTCATTGGTCGAGGCGTTGTTGTTGCCGCCGACATCCTCGGTCAGCCGGTCCATCTGCTCGGAGACGAGGTTGCGCGTCGCCTTGAACATGAGGTGTTCGAACATGTGCGCAAAGCCCGATCGGCCCGCGGGGTCGTCCTTCGACCCGACGTCGTACCAGACTTGCACCGATACGTTGGGCGTCGTCGTGTCGCGGATCGCATAGACGCGCAGGCCGTTCGCCAGCGTGCGTTCGGTAAAGGCAATCGGTTTGATCGCGGGCGCGGCCGGGCGGGGCTTTGGCGCAGTCTTCGCTGTGGCGGCAAGCGGCAGCAGGGCGGCGCCCAGCAAGAGGGCGGCACGGGAAAGGCGCATGGAGAACTCCGGAAGCGGGGAAATCGGCTGCGCGCAGTGTGTCGCTGTCAGGCGGGCCGTGTCAATCGGATAGCACAGGGTCCTGTCGAGCTAACGCATATCCCGCCCCGTTCGCCCTGAGCTTG
>JAIXZV010000341.1 GCA_027489365.1 Sphingomonadales bacterium | reverse complement strand
GTTGTTCGAGGCGTTATCCATGTCGATGAAATCGATGACGATCAGCCCGGCCATGTCGCGCAAGCGCAACTGGCGCGCGATTTCGGCGGCAGCCTCCAGGTTGGTCGCGGTCGCGGTCTGCTCGATCGAATGCTCGCGGGTCGATCTCCCTGAGTTGATGTCGATCGACACCAGCGCTTCGGTCGGGTTGATCACGAGGTAGCCGCCCGACTTCAACTGCACCAGCGGGTGGTACATCGCGGACAATTGTTCCTCGACCCCGGCGCGCTGGAACAGCGGCACGGGATCGCTGTAATGCTTCACCTTGCGCGCATGGCTCGGCATCAGGAGCTTCATGAATTCCTTGGCGTGGCGATAGCCGTCCTCGCCCTCGACGATCACTTCGTCGATGTCCTTGTTGTAGATGTCGCGGATCGCGCGCTTCATCAGATCGCTATCGGCATAGACCAACGCAGGCGCCGAGGACGACAGCGTCGTCTCGCGAATCCCGTCCCATAGCCGCGCGAGATAATCGAAGTCGCGCTTGATCTCGACACGCGTGCGCTGCAGCCCGGCGGTGCGCACGATGCAACCCATCGACGGGGGCAGCTTCATGTCGGCCATGATCGACTTCAGCCGCTTGCGGTCGCCCGCGTTCGAAATCTTGCGGCTGATCCCGCCGCCATGCGACGTGTTGGGCATCAACACGCAATAGCGCCCGGCGAGCGACAGATACGTGGTCAGCGCCGCACCCTTGTTGCCGCGCTCTTCCTTCACGACCTGGACGAGCAGCACCTGACGGCGCCGGATGACGTCCTGGATCTTGTAGCGGTGGCGCAAATTGGTGCGACGCTCGCGCAGATCGTCGGCGGCATCGTCGGATGCGCTGCGCTTGCGGCGGCTGCGGCCACGCCCGCCACGGCTTTCGCCTTCGGAGACGATTTCGGTGTCCGATTCGCCGTCGCCATCGTCATGCTCGATCGTGGCATCGTCGCTGTCCGAATCGCCTTCGAACCCGTCATCGTCGGAATCGTCGCCGTGCAGCTCGTCCTCGGCATCCTGCTGCGCGCGGAGCGCTGCTTCCTCGGCGGCATGTTCGGCCTCTTCGCGCAGCAGCGCGTCGCGGTCTTCCTTCGGAATCTGGTAATAATCGGGGTGGATTTCGCTGAACGCCAGGAACCCGTGGCGATTGCCGCCGTAATCGATGAACGCCGCCTGCAACGACGGTTCGACCCGCGTTACCTTGGCGAGATAGATATTTCCCTTGAGCTGTTTCCGCTCGGCAGACTCGAAATCAAACTCTTCGATTCGGTTCCCTTTGACGACCGCGACCCGGGTTTCCTCCCGGTGCCGTGCGTCGATCAGCATACGCATTGTCATGTACTGTTCTCCGGTCGCGCGGCACAGAGCCTGCAAGCGCTGGGCGTGAAGACGCCGGCCGCGCGCGATTGATGAGCGCGTCCGCTACGGCGAAAGAGTCGCCGGGTCCGGACACGCGGGGTTTTACGAAAATTGCCTCTGCTCGCTCTGCACGCCCAGCCTTCCGGCGTTGGGTGACCGCCACGCTCGCGCACCCGCCGGTCGAAACCGGTCGGAGCGAAGGGCGGGATACATGCATCATGCGAACGTCAACCTGGATGAGCCGCGCCCGAGAAACTCTGGGGCGGCCGAGAGAGACCGAAACGTCGCCGAAACAAGGCGGTGGATGGTCACCTTCGCGTACGTAGCACTGCATCGGCGATGCAGCAACCGGCACGTTTTTGCCGCCGACCGGCAATTCCATGCCTACCGGCAAATTAACCGCAACCGGCAACGCGGCCTTTGGGGCCGATTACTTAAGCCAAAAGGATGAGAACGCCTCCCGCCAAAGCGCATCCTCCTTTTCGCTTTACCGCTCCGCCATCCCGGCGGCATTACAGGGGCGTGTCCGTCGTTCTCGCTTTGCTGGCCTGCTGGTTCGCGGGTGCCCCCGGTTGGGCGGCCTCGGTCGAGCGGATCGACGTCAAGCATGATCGCATCGTCATCCGCTTCGATTCCGCCGTCGCCGACGCCTCCAGCTTCGTGCTCGCCGCCCCGCGCCGCATCGCAATCGACATCGACGGCGCACGGCCCGGCGGCGACGTGGAAACCGGCGGCGCGGTCGCACAGGTTCGCCAGGCCGCGCGCGGGACGAGCGGAACCCGCGTCGTGTTCGATCTCGCGCGGCCCACCTTGATCAGCGAAGGCGTGTTCGGGCGCGATGGGCGCGAGCTGACGCTGGCGCTGCAGACCGTCGACGATGCGACCTTCGCACGTGCTGCCGGGGAACGCCGGCTGCGCTTCCTCCCCCCCTTCAATCTGGGCGAGACGCCGACGACCGATCGCTACGCCGTATCGGTGCCGATCCCGCCCGCCCCGCGCGACGCCCGGCTGCCGCGCGTCTATGGCGATGACGACAGCCGCCCGCTGGTGGTGATCGATGCCGGGCATGGCGGCGTCGATCCCGGCGCGATCTCGCCGATCGACGGGCGGCGCGAAAAGGACGTGACGCTCAAGATCGCGCGCGCGATCCGCGACGAGCTGGTCAAATCGGGCCGCGTGCGTGTGGCGTTGACGCGTGACGACGATCGCTTCCTGGTGTTGCAGGAGCGGTACGGCATCGCGCGGAAGCTGCGCGCCGATTTGTTCATCTCGATCCATTGCGACAGCGTCGGCTCCGGCAACGCATCGGGTGCGTCGGTCTACACGCTGTCCGAAGTCGCCTCCGACAAGGAATCGGCCAAGCTCGCCGCGCGCGAAAACAAGGCCGATATCATCGCGGGCGTGAACCTCGGCGCAACTTCGGCCGACATCTCCTCCATTCTGATCGACCTGACGCAGCGCGAAACCATGAATAATTCCGCCAGTTTCGCGCGGCTTTTGGGTCGCGAAGCCCAACCGCTGATCCCGCTCAAACCGAACTTTCACCGCATGGCATCGCTGATGGTGCTGAAGGCACCCGACATGCCCTCGATCCTGTTCGAGACGGGCTATATCTCCAACCCACGCGACGCCGATTTCATCGACAGCGCGGAGGGGCGTCGCAAGATCGCACAGAGCATCGAGCGCGCGGTGGAGGTGCATTTCGCGCGGCGGATGGCGTCGAACTAACCGAAGTGTAGCCGCGCGCGGGAAACGGCGGCTGGCAACCGCTGCGAAAGTTGCTAGAGCCTGACACCCTATGGCCGCGCCCGACGACAGCACCGTGAAATTCCGAATCCGCCGCGAAATCGGTGGTTTCCGTGGGGTAATCGCGCGCGGCTGGGCGAAGTGGTGGGTGAAGGCGCTGGCCGTGCTCGGCGTGCTGGCAGCGATCGGCTACGCAATTTTCTGGTTCGTATTTGCAGCCGGCCTGCCCTCGGTCGATACGCTGCGCACCTATGAGCCGCCGCTGCCGACCAATGTGCGCGGGATCGATGGCACGCCGATCCACAGCTACGCCCGCGAACGGCGGGTGGAGCTGAGCTATGACGAATATCCGCCGCTTCTGGTCCGCGCGTTCCTGGCGGCGGAGGACAAGACCTTCTTCGAACATCACGGCGTCGATTATCTCGGCATCGCCAATGCCGCTTTCACCAATCTGACGACCAAGCGCCGCGCCGCGGGTGCCTCGACCATCACGCAGCAAGTCGCCAAGAACCTGCTGATCGGCAATGAGGTCAGCTATACCCGCAAGGTCAAGGAAGCGATCCTCGCCTACCGGATCGAGGATACGCTGACGAAGCAGCAGATCCTGGAACTGTACCTCAACCAGATCGCGCTGGGCCGCAACGCGTTCGGAGTGGAGGCCGCTAGTTACGCCTATTTCGGCAAGGATCTGAACCAGCTCGATCTCGCGCAAATGGCGTATCTGGCGATCCTGCCGAAGGGCCCGTCGAATTACGATCCGGTGCGCCACACCCAGCGTGCGCTCGACCGCCGCGCCTATGTGCTGCGCGAGATGCTCAAGAACGGCTTCATCACGCAGGCGCAGCACGATACGGCGAGTGCAGAGCCGCTCGGCACGGTGCCGCGCCAGACACCCAAAACCGAAACCGCCGGCAGCGGCTATTTCGTCGAGGAAGTACGCCGCCAGTTGCTCGACAAATTCGGCGAGGATCAGCGCGCCGGGCCATACAGCGTCTATTCGGGCGGGCTGTGGGTGCGCACCTCGCTCGACAACAAGATCCAGGACTATGCGCAGACCGCGCTGCGCGAAGGCCTGCTGCGCTTCGACAGTGGGCGCGGCTGGTCGGGACCGCTCGGCCATAAAGACATCGTCGGCACGGCGTGGCAGAGCGCGTTGCTCAACACCAACATTGGCCTCGATTACGCCGATTGGCGCGCCGCGATCGTCATCGCACGCAACAGCGAGAGCGCCGATCTCGGCTTTGCCGATGGCAGCACCGGCACGCTGCCGCGCTGGGGCGCGCAAATGCCGGTGCGCGGGGTTGGCGGGACGGCCTTTGCCGCACTGAAGGCGGGCGACATCATCGCGGTCGCCCCCGATGGCGGATCGTTCGTGCTGCGCTCGGTCCCGAAAATCTCGGGCGCGTTCGTGGTCGAGGAACCGCAGACCGGTCGCGTGCTGGCGATGCAGGGCGGGTTCGATTTCCGCATCCAGGCGTTCAACCGCGCGACGCAAGCGCTGCGCCAGCCGGGTTCGACGATCAAGCCGATCGTCTATGCCGCAGCCCTTGAGGGCGGGATGACGCCCGCCTCGCTGATCGTCGACGGACCGTTCTGCGTGTTCCAAGGCGCACGGTTGGGGCAGAAGTGTTTCCGCAACTTCGGCAATGTCGGCGGCTCCGGCTCGCACACGATGCGCTGGGGCGTCGAGCAATCGCGCAACCTGATGACCGTGCGCGCCGCCGCCACCACCGGAATGCCGCGCGTCGTGTCGCTGATGGACCGGATCGGCATCGGTAAATATCCGCCCTATCTGTCCTTCGCGCTCGGCGCGGGCGAGACGACGGTATCGCGCATGGTCAATGCCTATGCGATTCTGGCCAACCAAGGCCGCTCGCACCCATCGACCCTGATCGATTTCGTGCAGGACCGGCATGGCAAGGTCGTGTTCCCGGACAATTGGCGTGCCTGCGACCGCTGCAACGCGCCCGATTGGAACGGCAAGCCGATGCCGCGCCCGGTATCGGGCGGCAAGCAGATCGTCGATGCGATGAGCGCGTATCAGATGGTGAATATAGCCGAGGGCGTGATCCAGCGCGGCACCGCGACGGTGCTGCGCGATCTCGACCGGCCGATGTTCGGCAAGACCGGCACCAACACCGGGCCGACCGATGTGTGGTTCATCGGCGGGACGCCACAGATGATCGGCGGCCTGTATATCGGCTATGACACGCCGCATTCGCTCGGCGGCGCGGCGCAGGGCGGGACGATCGCCGCGCCGATCTTCAAGACGTTCGCGCTGAAGGCGTATGAGGGTCTGGACAAGATCCCGTTCCGCGCGCCGGCTGGCATCCGCATGGTCCGGATCGATCGGCAGAGCGGCAAGCCGGTGTTCGGCACCTGGCCGAGCGACGATCCCAAGGCAGCGGTGATCTGGGAGGCCTTCAAGCCCGAGAGCGAACCACGCCGCGCGGTGCGCCGCGACATGATCCTGCCCGATCCGGCCGCTGCGGCAGCCGCCGCTGCCGCGAAAGCGCGCGCCGCGCAGGAGGTGCAGCAACAGAAGGAAACGCGCCGCGACAGCGATTTCTTGCAAAGGGAGGGCGGCATCTACTAGCGGTGGCTTTCAACACCCACGGTTGTCATCCTCGCTTCCGCGGGGACGACACCGAAAGCTAAGTCTGGAGTTACCCATGCGCGCCGAAGCGCAGGCTCATATCGATTCGATCAAGGACGCGCTCGCGCTGCTCCGCCGGTTCCTCGACTGGGACCGCGCGCTGCGTCGGCTCGACGAACTCACCGCGCGCGTCGAGGATCAGGCCTTGTGGAACGACCCCAAGGCGGCGCAGGCGGTGATGCGCGAACGCCGTCGGCTCGACGAAGCGATCACCGCGACGCGGGCGATCCAGAGCGAACTCGACGACACCGCCGAGCTGGTCGAAATGGCCGAGGCCGAGGGCGATACCGAGATGGAGGCCGAGGGCATCGCCGCGCTCGCCGATCTCGCGCGCCGCGCCGAGAGCGACAAGATCAAGGCGCTGCTGGCGGGCGAGGCCGATGGCAACGACACCTATATCGAAGTCAATGCCGGGGCCGGCGGGACCGAGAGCCAGGATTGGGCCGGGATGCTCAGCCGCATGTATTCACGCTGGGGCGAACGCCACGGGCTGAAGGTCGAATTGATCGACCAGCATTCGGGCGAGCAGGCCGGGATCAAATCGGCGACATTGCTGCTGAAGGGCGAAAACGCTTACGGCTATGCCAAGACCGAAAGCGGCGTGCATCGGCTGGTCCGGATCAGCCCGTATGACAGCGCGGCGCGCCGCCACACCTCGTTCGCCAGCGTGTGGGTCTATCCGGTCGTCGATGACAATATCGAGGTCGAGTATAACGAAAGCGACCTGCGCATCGACACGTATCGCGCGTCAGGTGCGGGCGGGCAGCACATCAACACCACCGATTCGGCGGTGCGCATCACGCACATCCCGACCGGCATCGTCGTGCAGTGCCAGAACCAGCGCAGCCAGCACAAGAACAAGGCCGAGGCGTATAACCAGCTTCGCGCGCGGCTCTACGAACGCGAACTGTCGATCCGCGAAGCCGCCGCCAATGCCGAAAATGCCACCAAGACCGATATCGGCTGGGGTCACCAAATCCGGTCCTATGTGCTGCAGCCGTATCAGATGGTGAAGGATCTGCGCACCGGCGTGACCTCGTCGAGCCCGTCCGACGTGCTCGACGGCGATCTCGATGCCTTCATGGCCGCCGCCCTGTAGCAGCGTGTCACGGGCGAGACGGTCGAGGTCGAGGACGTCGAATAGTGCGAATGCGGCCTAACTTCCGTTCGCTTCAAGCGGTGTTGGGGGTGCTCCTCCTCGCCGCGTGCGACGGCGGGCAACCGCGCGTGGCCGACACGGCGCAAAAGGCCGGGCCCTTCCCCGCCGCCGACCGTCCGGTTGCCAAGATCATCTCGTCGCGCTGGTCGACCGAGGAAGCGCGCGACCGCGTCAACGAAGCAAGCGAAGTGATGGACAAGGCCGGGATCAAGCCCGGCATGACCGTCGCCGATATCGGCGCGGGCGAAGGCTATTACACGATCCGCCTGGCCAGCCGCGTCGGCAAGGATGGTCGCGTGCTGGCCGAGGACATTGTCGCGGAGGTGCGCGATACGCTGGCTATGCGCGTTACGCGCGAGCGGCTGGAAAATGTCAGTGTGCGGCTCGGCGCGCCGGCCGACCCGCGCTTGCCCGCCAACAGCTTCGATCGCGTGCTGATGGTGCACATGTATCACGAGATCGCGCAGCCCTATGAATTCCTGTGGCGGATGCGCCCGTCGCTGAAGCGCGACGGCCTGGTCATCGTCGTCGATTCCGATCGCCCGACGCAAAATCACGGCACCCCGCCTGCGCTGTTGCGCTGTGAATTCGCCGCGGTCGGCTATGCCGAGGTGGCGCGCTACAACATGCCTTCGGCGGGCGGCTATCTCGCCGCGTTCCGCCCGACCGGCACCCGCCCCGAGCCCAGCGCGATCAAGGCCTGCCGCCTCAGTTAGAGCAGCCCGCGGCGGCGAAAGCTCTCGCACCCGTCGCGTGCCAGCACAAGATGGTCGAACAGGCGCACTCCGATGAGATCGAGCGCATATGCGAGACGGCGGGTGAAAGCGTAGTCGCTCTCGCTCGGCGTGGGATCGCCGCTCGGATGGTTGTGCGCCATCGCCACCGCGCTGCAATCAAAGGCGAGCGCGTCGGCGATCACGTCGCGGAGCGGAATCGTCACCGCATCGGCCACGCCGGACGCGACATGCCGCATCCCGAGAAGCCTCCATTCCGGATCAAGATAAGCGAACACCGCCACCTCCTCACGCACCATGGCGATCGGTTCGAACAAGGCGATCGTCGCACGGAGCGGCCCGCCGTCGAGCGCGGCGAGGCTTTCCAGCGGCAGGCGAAATTCGGAATGCTCCATACTCCAGCAAATTCCGCAAAGCGACCGGTCGCGATATGCAAAGCGCATCCAAAATGGCGCGGGGTCGGCCCCGCACGGTGACGGTTGGCGGTGGCGCGATGCGGCGCTACACCGGCCCCCATGCAAGCCTATCTCGACCTTATGCGCCGCGCGCTCGATCATGGTGCCCCCCAGATGGACCGCACCGGCACCGGCACGCTGTCGGTGTTCGGACACCAGATGCGGTTCGATCTCGCCGACGGTTTTCCTTTGCTCACCACCAAGAAACTGCATGTGCGGTCGATCATCATCGAATTGCTGTGGTTCCTGCGCGGCGACACCAATGTCGGCTGGCTGCGCGACCGGAAAGTCAGCATCTGGGACGAATGGGCCGATGAGGCGGGCGATCTCGGCCCGGTCTACGGCAAGCAGTGGCGCGACTGGGAGACCGCCGACGGCCGCCATATCGACCAGATCGCCGAGCTGATCGATCAGATCAAAACCAACCCCGCCTCGCGCCGTCAGATCGTCAGCGCGTGGAACCCAGGCGATTTGCACGCGATGGCACTGGCTCCCTGCCACTGCCTGTTCCAGACCTATGTCGCGAACGGCAAGCTGTCGCTGCAGCTCTATCAGCGATCCGCCGACATCTTCCTCGGCGTGCCGTTCAACATTGCGAGCTATGCGCTGCTGACGCTGTTGCTGGCGCAGCAATGCGGGCTGGAGCCGGGCGAGTTCATCTGGACCGGCGGCGATTGCCACCTTTATTCCAACCATCTGGAGCAGGCGCGCGAGCAATTGACGCGGACGCCGGGACCGCTGCCGCGCCTCGAAATCCTGCGCGATCCCGGCGCGATCGACGCTTACGAATTTGAGGATTTCCGCATCGTCGGGTATGAGGCGCAGCCGCATATCAAGGCGGCGGTGGCGGTGTGATCACGCTCATCCTCGCGCGGGCCGAAAATGGCGTGATCGGGCGTGAGGGCAAACTGCCGTGGCATTTGCCGGCCGATTTGAAGCGCTTCAAGGCACTCACAATGGGCCAGCCGATGGTGATGGGGCGCAAGACCTTCGAGAGCTTTCCGGCACCCTTGCCCGGGCGGCGGCATATCGTGCTGACGCGCGATACAGGATGGTCGGCGGACGGGGCCGAGGTGGCGCATTCGGTCGACGCGGCGCTGGCGCTGGCCGGGGATGGCGACGTGGCGGTGATCGGCGGGGCGGAGGTGTTCGCTTTGTTCGAGCCGGTGGCGGACAGGGTGGAACTGACTGAAGTGCGTGCGTCGCCCGAGGGCGATGCGGTGGTTCCGGGGTTTACGGGCTGGCGCGAAGTCGCGCGCGAGGATCATGCGGCTGAGGGCGAGCGGCCCGGCTATTGTTTCGTGACGCTGGAGCGCGCCTAAAGCGTCACCCTTCGCCGGGGAAGAAAAGGGTAAAGGGGAGCAAATCTGATGCGCAAAATCCTGCTGGGTGGCCTCGCCCTCATCCTCCTCGCTGCCGTCCTGTTCTTCACGCTCGCCCCCGGCATCGTCGAGCGCGGGATGAACCAGGTCGTCGCGATCCCGCTCAAGATCACCCCGCGCGCGCAGGCGCTCAACGCGAAGCTGCAGATCGCCGACATGCACGCCGACACGCTGCTGTGGCAGCGCAGCGTGCTGGCCCGTGCCGACCGCGGCCAGGTCGATTTGCCGCGCCTGATCGCGGGGAATTATGCGCTGCAGGTGTTTTCCTCGGTCACCAAGACGCCCAAGGGGCAGAATTACGACGCCAATTCGGGCGACACCGACAATATCACCGCGCTCACGATCGCCGATCTGCAGCCGCCACGGACCTGGGGCTCGCTGCTGCAGCGGTCGCTGTGGCACGCGCAAAAGCTACATCGATACGCACAACAATCGGATGGCCTGCTCAGGGTCATCACCACTCCCGATGAACTAAACCGCCTGCTTGCCGATCGCGCCGATCCAAGCCGCTGGTCCGGGCAACCGCACAGTATCGCCACGCGTGTCCCGCATCCACCGGTCGGGGCCATGCTCTCCATCGAAGGGTTGCAGGATATGGAGGGCAAGCTCTCGAACCTCGATGTGCTCTATAACGCCGGGTTCCGCATGGCCGGCCTCGCGCATTTCTTCGACAATGATGTCGCAGGCTCAATGCACGGCGAGGCGAAGGGCGGGCTCACCCCGCTCGGGCGCCAGGTCGTGCGGCGGATGGAGGCGATCGGGATGGTCGTCGATATCGCCCATTCGAGCCACGCGACGATCGCCGAAGTCCTCGCAATGGCGCGCCGCCCGGTCGTCGCCAGCCACGGCGGGGTGCAGGCGACGTGCAAGGTCAATCGCAACCTGACCGACGACGAGATTCGCGGCGTGGCGCGCACCAGCGGCGTGATCGGCATCGGCTATTGGGATGCGGCGATCTGTTCAACCAAACCCGAGGCCGCCGCCGCGGCGATCGCGCATGTCCGCGATGTGGTCGGGATCGACTATGTCGGCTTGGGCTCGGATTTCGATGGCGCGGTGACGACCGGGTTCGATTCGAGCCAGATCGCCGCGGTCACGCAAGCGTTGATCGACCGCGGCTTCAGCGATGCCGACATCGCTAAAGTGATGGGCGGCAATGTGCTGCGCGTGCTCCGCGCCGGAATTGCGCCTAGCGTCCCGGGCAAGCGCCCCGTATAGCCACCGCCATGACGCGGCTCGACGGCGGCGCGGTGGTTCCGGAGCGCTTTCGCGGCGGGATCGTGGCGCTCGGCAATTTCGATGGATTTCACCTCGGGCACCAGGCGGTGGTTGGCCGCGCGATCGCGCAAGCCCGAGCCGAGGGACGGCCCGCGCTGGTCGCGACCTTCGATCCGCATCCCGTGCGCTATTTCCGCCCCGACACCCCGCCGTTCCGCCTGACCACGCTCGACCAGCGCGAGCGATTGTTTGCCGAGGCTGGCGCCGATGCAATGGTGGTGTTCGGCTTCGACGCCGCGCTCGCCGCGCAGACCGCAGCGGAGTTCGTCGGCGATCGCCTGCTCGACAAATTGCGCGTCGGCGGCGTGGTGACGGGAGCGGACTTCACCTTCGGCAAGGACAAGGGCGGCGATGTCGACGTGCTGGTCGATCTCGGCCTGAAGAACGGGTTCTCGGTCGAGACGGTCGGGCCGGTCGCGCTCGATGGCGCTGCCGTCTCCTCAAGCCGGATTCGCGATTTGCTGAAAGCCGGCGATCCGCGCGGTGCGGCCGCCCTTCTCACCCGCCCGTTCGCAGTAGCGGGCGTGGTGCAGCATGGCGACAAGGTCGGCCGGACGATCGGCTATCCCACCGCCAATCTCGACATGGGCACCTATCTGCGCCCGGCTTACGGCATCTACGCGGTGCGCGGGCGACTGGCCGACGGGCGCGTGCTCGACGGCGCAGCGAACCTCGGCATTCGCCCGACCTTCGACCCGCCGAAGGAATTGCTCGAACCCTATTTCTTCGATTTCAACGAGGATCTGTACGGCCAGGCGATCGAGGTCGAGTTGATCGACTATCTCCGCCCCGAGGCGAAATTCGACTCGCTCGAAGCGCTGACCGAGCAAATGGAGGCGGATTGCGCGCGCGCGCGGATCGTGCTGGCGGACGGCGCTATTTGAATCGGAAGCGGTAGCTGATCGCGCTGCCGATCGAGACCTGATTGCGGCTGCCGAAGCGACTGGTCGTGATCGGCGAGGCTGCCGCCCGATCGAGCAGCCGTGCATAGCTGCCAAACAGCGTCGCGTTCCAATTGCCGCCCAGCCGACGCGATGCGAACACCGAGGCGCTGACATCGTTCAGACCCGCGCCAGGATTATAGGGCCGCAGGCCGGAGGTGATCGCCGCTGCAGGCGTGACCCCATAGTAATTGCGGAAGTACGTCGCATCGGCAAAGCGCAGCCGCCCGCCATAACCGATCGTCCATTTGCCCTTCAGCTTGATCCGGCGCAGCGACAGATCGGCGAGCGTGCCGTCATGCCCGCCAACCGCCTTGCGGACTTCGAGCTGGAGCGTGGTGAACAACGATGGCTGAAACGCGACGAAACCACCCGCCTCGGCCGTAAAGCCGATCGGTCGCAAGCCCGGAAACGCCGCCACGTCGCGCGATCTGCGACCGAATTCGGGGCGCACAATCGGCCCGACGCGCAGCTTGCGCGTGTTGACCAGATTATAGCCGATGCCGCTTTGGACGGACGCGAAAAACTGGTTCTTATAGCGAATGTCGAGCTGCGGAATTGGCAGGACGCGCAAACCATCGCTGCCCGGAAACTCGGGGACGGCGAGGATGCCGGGGCCGAAATCGATCTGCCAGCCGGGGGGATAGGGGCCGAACGTCAGCGGCAGCAGCTTCTTTTCGGGCGGCGGCGGCGGCGCGGCTTGCTCCGTCGCCTGGTCGGCGCTGGCCAGATCGGCGGGTGCCGACATCGCAGGCACCGCGACAGGTGCCGCAGTCGTGCTCAACACCAACGTCGCCAAAATCATTGAAATCGCCATGACCCCGCCGCCTGTTCGAAGCCCGATTCCTACAGTGGTTTTCGCCAATCTCAAGTGGATTGGGCGCACGGATCATGCTGGCCGCAGC
>JAIXZV010000396.1 GCA_027489365.1 Sphingomonadales bacterium | reverse complement strand
GTGGCCCCGATGCCCTGGCTCAACCACGGCCTGCATGACTGGGCCGCCGAGTATCATTTCTTATAACGTCGGCGCCGCCCACCCACCACGGTTCACCGCCCGCCATACCCCGGCAATCCGAGCTTCCACCGGATCGCCGCCGCCCTGAGCGCAAAGCCCGCCGCCAGCGCTGCCGCCGTCACATACAGGTCGGGCCGCATCCGCGTGGATGGCGGGAGTGGACGAAGGCCCGGCCTGATCCGCGTTGACGAATTTTTCCCAATTCCTTAAAACACCCAGTGAAAAGAAGGATGTGCTGGGGCCTTCGGGAGAGTGATATGGCCACGATCACCGGAACCGCGTTCCCGGACGTGTTAATAGGCACATCCGGTGACGACGTGATCGAAGGGCTGCAAGGCTTCGATACGCTGCGTGGCGAGGGCGGAAATGACTTGCTGCGCGGCGGCGAGGGTGGCGGTGACCTCGATGGTGGGTCGGGCGACGATATCGTCGAGGGCGGCAGCGGCGACGACCAGTTTACCGAAAATGACGGCGGCTCGGACACCCTGCGCGGGTTCGGTGGCAACGATCGGTTCTTCGTCCACCGCCAGGGCCAAGCGGGCGCGAGCGACGTGGTCGTCGTCGAGGCCGGCGACGGCGACGATGTGATTTCCTATTACAGCTACTACGGCGTGCGAGCCAGGCTCGATGGAGGATCCGGCAATGACGTGATTCGCATCGGCGTCTCCGCCGGCAGCACGACAGTCACGCTCGGCACGGGCCAGGACATTCTCGATCTGAACGGCTTCCCGGCGTCCTTGCACAGCATTGTCGTGACCGACTTCAAGGTCGGCGCGTACGGCGACAGCATCGACTGGCTCAGGATGCTGGGGAACAGCCTGCAAGGCTGGAATCAGTCGCTCAACCCCTTTTCGACCGGCCATCTGAGCTTTCGCCAGGTCGGCGCCGACGCTGTCCTGCAGTTCGACGTGGACGGGTCCGCCGGGCCGGCTGCTGCAGTCGATTCCATCGTCTTTCGTAACGTTCAAGCGAGCGGCTTCACCCAGAACAATCTCGACGGCTACACGGTCGACGGAAGCGTGCCAGCGGGACTGAGCCTGACCGGAACCCTGAACGATGACCAACTGACCGGCAATGGCGGTGCCGATGTCATCACGGGCGGTGGCGGTAGCGACACGCTGCTTGGGCGAGGTGGCGATGACCACCTCCAAGGCGGTGCCGGCGCAGATTCGATCGAAGGCGGGCCGGGCAACGATTTGATCGAGGGCGGCGACGATAACGACTCCCTGAGCGATCGCGCCGGCGGCAACGACACGATCGACGGCGGCAAGGGCAACGACTTCATCTATCTTGAGCGATATAATCAAACGCTGAACGAGACCGTCACCGTGCGCGGCGGCGACGGGGACGATTATTTCCAGTCATGGAGCTATGCCGACGGCACGGTCAGTTTCGACGGCGGCGCCGGCGACGATACGATCGCGCTGGTCACCAGCAATCCGTCGTACACGATCACGCTCGGCACCGGGCACGACACGATCAATCTTGATCCGCTGCAGGCGCAGCACCTTCAGCGCGAAACGCGTGTCGTGACTGACTTCGAGACCGGGGCGCTCGGCGACCGGGTGATGTTGCAGGAGTTCGTGACCAACACCGCCTCGGGCTGGAATGGCAGTTCGGACCCGTTCGCTGCGGGATTTCTGCGGCTGATCCAGCGCGGCGACGACGCGGTGCTGCAGATCAACCCGCACAATTACCTCGGCAACGACTTTATCGACGTGCTGATATTCCAGGGGCGCAACAAGGCCGATTTCGTCGCTGAAAACTTCGCCGGGCTGTCGCCGAACGGCATTCCCGCCGCACCCAGAACGCTCACCGGCACAAGCGCTGCGGACGAGCTGACCGGGGGCTTCGGCAACGACTCAATTAGCGGCTTGGGCGGCGACGATGTGCTCAAGGGACTTGCCGGCGACGACGCGATCGACGGCGGCAGCGGGCGCGACACGATCGACGGTGGCGCCGGGAACGATGTGATCGACGGCGGCGATGATGGCGACTTCATCTTCATGACGGGCGGCGGATCGGACGTCATCAGGGGCGGTCGTGGCGAGGACTATATCCAGGTCTCCCGCAACAGCGAAGGCCTGACCGAGAATGTCACGATCGACGCCGGCGCCGACAACGACGTCATCTACTACCAGAACTTCAACCCCGGCAGCGTCACGATCGATGCGGGTGAAGGCGCGGACATCCTTCGCCTCTGGGGCAGCCGCGGCGCGATCGACCTGACGCTCGGCGCAGGCCGGGACACGCTCGATTTCGATAGCTGGTACGTCTCGCTGCTCGGCGAGTTCACCATAACCGTGCATGACTTTTCGACAGCCGAGGACAAGATCGAGTGGGCGGCCTATCTGCCGGGCGAACTCGTCACCTGGAACCAGCAGAGCAACCCGTTCGCGACCGGCCACCTCAAGCTGACGCAGGAGGGAGGCAACGTCCGGCTGACGATCGACCGCGACGCGGGGGCGAATGCCTATACGCCGCAGACCTTTTTGATATTTGAAAATGTTGCAGTCGATACGCTAACCGGAGCGCATTTCGACGGCTATGCACCCGACGGAACCGATATCGGCCGCATCATCCGCGGCACAGAGGCTGACGATACGCTGAGCGGCGGCAGCGGGGACGACAGCTTGTTCGGCGAAGGCGGCAATGACACCCTCATCGGCGGCAAGGGCAATGACACCTATTTTGTCGACAACCAGGGCGATATTGTCTTCGAATTTGCAGACGAAGGCAGGGACACGGTAAACGCGAGCGGCAGCTACTATCTCTATCAGAATATCGAGAATCTCACCCTGGCGACCGGTGCCGGAAATATCTTCGGCGTCGGCAACGATCTCGCCAACACGATCCTTGGCAACGAAGGTGCAAACACGCTGCTCGGTGGTGCGGGTGGTGACACGATCCGCGGCGGCGGTGGAGTCGACATCCTCTACGGCGAAGGCGGGGCGGACCAGCTGTTCGGCGACGTCGGAAACGACTTCCTGGCCGGCGGCGCGGGCGACGACACGCTCGACGGTGGTACCGGCGGCGACTCGCTCTACGGCGAGGACGGCAATGACACGCTGACGGGCGGCAGCGACTTCGTGTTCGACCAACTCGTCGGCGGTGCCGGTGACGATGTGCTGCGCGGCGACAGCGG
>JAIXZV010000250.1 GCA_027489365.1 Sphingomonadales bacterium | reverse complement strand
GTCAACCTCATCACCGCCAAGCCGACCGAACAGCTCGCCGGCTATGGCCGCGTAACTTATGGAAACTACAACAATATCATCGCCGAGGGGGCGATCGGCGGCAAGATCATCGACGGCGTCCGCGCGCGGCTGGCGGTGCGGACCGAGAATCGCGATGGCTTCGGGAAAAACCCGGTTAGCGGCGCCGATGTGGACGACCTCAGCCGCCGCATGGCACGCCTGCAGATCGCGGTAGACCTTGGCCCGAAGGTCGATTTCCTGCTGAGCGGCGAATATTTCCGCCAGAACGATTCATCGGGTGCGGTGCATTATCTGCGCGCGTCCTTCCCCGGCGTGGCGCGGCTCGCGCCGCTCGGTGTCGGCGGCTATGCGGCGGCACCGCGCGATCTCGCGACCGAATCGCAGCCCGGCACCGATACCGAGACCTATTCGATCACCGGCACGCTCCATGCCCGACTGACCGATACGCTCAGCCTGACCAACATCACCAACTATCGTAACTTCCGCAGCTCGCTGTTCCAGGATCTCGATCTGTCGGCAGTGGTCAACGGCTTCCCGTTCAATGGACAGCCGACGACGGTGCAGGAACGGCGGATCGATTCGAAGCAGTTCAGCAACGAATTTCAGGTCAATTACAATTCCGACCTGATGAACGCGGTGGTCGCGGCCTATTATTTCAACGAGCGCCAGCGCCCGATCGACAATGTCGGATATCAGCGGCGCAATGGCCTGCCCACCAACATCGGCATCCTGCAGCGGGACGGGATCGATCTGGCGACGGCGTATAATCTCTGCGGCTTCGGGCCGAGTTCGGTGGCGGGGACGATCATCGCGCCGAAGCGCGTCTGCACCAAATCGAACCTGAGCACCGAGACCTTCGCGATCTTCGGCCATACCGAGATCAAGCTGGGCGCGGTGTCGGACGCACTGGAGGGTGTGGCGCTGAAACTCGGTGGCCGCTGGAGCACCGAGCATGTCACATCGGAAAACCCCGGCATCGTGATCCGCTACAATGCCGCCGCGCCGAACAATGCGCTGCCGACCCTGATCTACACGCCGGCCGGCACGCACCGCGAGCGCACCTTCAAGGACTTCACGCCCGAGGCGGGGATTTCCTGGACGCCGAAGAAGGACGTGCTGCTGTATTATACCTATTCCGAAGGCTTCAAGGCGGGGTCGCCGGAGAATGCGTCGGGCAGCACCACGATCGTCGATCCGGAAAAGGTCGCCAACCATGAAGTCGGCGTGAAGGCGACCGTCACGCGCGGGCTGACCGCCAATCTGGCGCTCTACAGCTATACGCTGACCGGTTTGCAGTTGAACAAGACAATTTCGGGCGGGCCGACCGGCTACACCACGATCTTCCAGAACGCGGCGCGGACCAAGGCCAAGGGCTTCGAATTCGAACTGTTCGCCCGGCCAGCGCAGGCGCTGCGGCTGAGCGCGGCGGTGTCCTACACCGATGCGCATTTCGCGGATTATCTCACCTTGGATCCGCTCAACCCGGTGAACGTGGCGGGGGGCACGCCGTACAATGCGGTGACCAACCCCGATCCGACCGCGTTCGGCGCGCCCGGCGGCGGTAACATCCAGCTGGCCGGCAACGACGTGCGCAACAGCCCGCGCTGGGCGTGGAATGTGCACGGCGATTACGATCTGCCGGTCTCGCTGCCCGGCAAGATCACCGCCGCGGCCGACATTTCTTACAAGAGCCGGATCTATTTCAGCGAGTTCGAACGCGGAATCGAAAGTTCGGCACCGTTTACGATGGTCGATATGACGCTCGGCTATCGCCCTGACGGCGGCAAGCTGAAGGTCGAGGCGTACGTGAAGAATGCGTTCGACATCTTCCGCCCGTCGAGCACCTTTGCTCTCGCCACCGGTCGCCTGATCGGCGTTACGTACCTGCCGCCGCGGACCTATGGTCTATCGGTCGGCTACACTTTCTGAGGATGACGACGATGGCGGGGTCCGACCAACAACAGCATATTGGCGACCCCGCCGAACGGCGCGCGATCGAGGCCGAATGCGCGCGGCTGATCAACCTGTACGCCAATTTGAACGATGCGGCGGATTGGGTGGCGGTGGCCGATCTCTATGCGCCAGATGGCGTGATGACGCGCCCGACGGCGCCGGATCAGCCGGTCATCGGGCGCGCCGCGATCCTGGCGGCGTTTCAGGCGCGGCCGCCGCGCACGACGCGGCACTTCTGCGCCAACATCGTGATCGACGTGGAGAGTGCTACGACCGCCCGCGGGGAGAGCGCGATGCTGTTGTTCACCGGGGCGCCTGCGCCGCTGGTGGGCTCGTTCCACGATCGCTTCGTGCTGACCGACGCCGGGTGGCGCTTTGCCGAGCGGCGCGGCTCGCTGCACTTTACCGGGTGAGCTTCCCGCGTCGCGACAAAGGGGTATAAGTCCGGCATGGTCGATTTATCCCCGAGCAGCGCGCCCGCGACCGTCAAATCGGCGATGCGCACGCTCGACATCATCGAATATGTCGTGTCGCGCGGGCGGCCGCTGGTCGCGCAGGAGATTGCCTCGGCGCTAGGGATTCCGGTCAGCAGCCTGTCCTATCTGCTCGGTACGCTGGTCGAGCGGCACTATCTGACGCGCGACGGGCGGCGCTATAGCGCGGGGCCGGGGCTGGAGCGGTTGCAGGCGCATGTCCCGGCTTTCTCGCTGGCGGAGACGGTCGGGCCGCTGGTGCGGACGCTCCGGATTCAGCTCAACGAGACGATCTCGTTCTTCGTGCGGCGCGGCTGGGAGGTCGAATCGCTGGTCACCGAAACGAGCGAGCACGCGCTGCGCTACGCGGTTGCGACGGGCCGCTTCGCGCCGCTGCATGGATTTTCGGCGGGGAAGGCGTTGCTCGCGACGATGCCGGATGAGGAGTTGGACCGCTATTTCGCGGAGACCGACCGGGTCGCCTTCACCGCCACGACGATCGTCGAGGAAGGCGCGTTGCGGGCCGAGATCGCGCGCATTCGCGAGAGCGGCATCGCCCATACGCGCGAGGAGCATACGCCCGGCATCTACGGCATCGGGCGGGCGGCCTATATCGACGGTGTTGTGGTCGGTGCGTTCAGCTTCGCGATCCCGTTCGTGCGCTTCGACGCGGAGATCGAGCGGCGGGCGACCGAATTGCTGATCCGCACCACCGATTTGCTCGCCATTTCGTAATGCGGAAATGGGGGGCGACGGTGCGCCGCCCCCCTGCCCCGGTTCAGGCGGTCTGGCGGGTGCGCCAGCTGTCGGCATAGGAATCGCGCGCGACTTCCGAGTAAGGCGTCGGGGCGACCGTCGCCTTGATTTCGGTCTGCACGTGCGGTTCGACCGTCGGCTTGCGCGTGCCGCCATTGGGTTCGCCCCACAGCAAAGTCACTTGCGTGCCGGGCTCGGCATAGTCGGCGTCGAGCATCGCGAGCGTCAGCATCTTGCCTTCGTTCGCGCTGTAGCCGATCCAGGTCGAGACGCCGACGACCTTGCCGTCGACCAGCACCGAATCATACGGGTGCATCGCATAGACCGCCGAGGGGAATTCCATGTACTTGGCACGGTCGCCCTTCTGGAGCTGCGAGCTGATGACGCGGAGTGCATCCTCGGTATCGAGCGCGAGCGTGACCTTCTTGCGGTGCGGCTGCCCGGCCATCCGCTCGAGCGCGTCGCGGCCGATGAAGTCGTGGTCGAACTTCACGAACGGACCGTAGCCCAAGTCCCACGGGGTCAGATAATAACCCTCGATGCTGTCGGGCACGAAGCTGCCGCCGATCGACGCCTTGGCTTCGTACGAAGTGGCACCGAGCCATTCGCGGTAGGGCTTCAGCGCCTCACCCGAATAGACCGCAGGCAGCGGCGACGGGATCCAGCCGGATTCGAGCGTGTTCGACGAATAGGTGCGTCCGCCGACCAGCGTGAGGCCGAAATCCTTGCCTGCCGCGATCAGCGCCTGGCGCACGGTTTCGCCGTCCGCCCACGGGCCGAACAGCTCATAGCCGGGCTGCCCCGCCATGCCGTGGCGCAGCGCGCGGACCTGCTTGCCGGCGATTTCGATCGTGGTCATGTGGAAGAACTTCAGGTCGGGCGGGGTCTGGCCCATCGCCACTTCGAGCGTCTTCATCGCGTTCGGGCCTTGCAGCTGGAAGCGATACGACTTGCGGTTTTCCGGATCCGGACGGACGGCAGTGCGCTCGTCACGCTCGACCGTCACGTCCCAGTCGCCGGTCGCGGCATGATATTCCACCCACTCGATGGTCGGCGCGCGACCGACCAGGTTGAAGCGGTTCTCCTCAAGGTAGAACAGGATCACGTCGCCGATGACATAGCCGTCGGGCGTGACCGGCACGAACTGCTTGGCGCGGTTCGGCACGAAGCCCTTGAAGCTGTTGACGCCGAGATAGTTGAGCATGGCGAAAGCATCCGGGCCGGACACTTCGAGATCGACCATGTGGTACGACTGGTTGAACAGCACACAGGTCTTGGCCCAGGCGATCTGCTCGCTGCGCCAGTTGGAATATTCGGCGGGCACGCCGGGGTAGGCATTGGGGCCAACCTGCTGATTACGCAGCAATTCGACGATGTCGCCGCTGCCCTGCAGGATTGTTTCCAGATTTTGGTCGGTCATAAACGTCTCTCCTCTCGACTGTAAATTCAATGACGGGTCGGCTGTGCGAGCCATACGGCGATGGCTGCATTCAGGGCGTCGGGTTGCTCGACCGGGAGCATATGCCCCGCGCCGGGCACGACGGTAAGGGTTGCGTGCGGAATCGCCTGCGCGATCGCGGCGTGTTGCGCCGGGGGGCTCCACACATCTTCGCCGCCGACCGCCACCAGCACGGGGCATTTGATCGACGGCAGCAAGGTCTCGACTTCGGGACGATCGATCAGCGCGGTGATTTGCGCCGTATAGACCGCGACCCCGGATTCGATGCACATCGCGCGGAGCGGTGCCATGATCGCCGGATCGTCGCGATGTGGCGGGCTGAGCATCGGCGGCAACCATTGGTCGACCAAGGCTTCGGCGCCCTGCTCCACCCCGAGATCGCGCAGCGCATGGCGTTTGTCGGCCTCGCCCGGCTGCAGCGAGTGCACGCCCGTACTGACCAGCGCGAGCCGATCGACGCGTTCCGGGGCGAGACGATAGACTTCGAGCGCGACGCGGGCACCCATCGAATGACCGAGCAGCGCCATCCGCTCCGGGCCGGATTCGAGGACGTGGCGTGCCATATCGATCAGGCTGGTCCGCGCGCCGAAACCGTCGATCGCGCTGCTGCGGTCGAAGTGGCGCAGTTGCTCTGAAAAGACGCGCGCATCGCAGAGCAGGCCCGGCAGGAAGCACAGCGTTTGCGACATGGCTGACCTCCTCTCTCCGGCATATCTTCGCCCTTGCGAAAATTTCGTCTATACGAACAAGCTGACGTCGGCTAGAGGATTTTACAGGAAAAGTGCGCCGCACGGCCACTGCCATAGGGAGAGCACGATGGGCGTTGCCGCCATTCATCCGGCCTGGGAGGTTGCCCCCGCCTTCATTACCGAAGGCTATTCGCTGGAAATGACGGCGAAGGATCGCGATGCGCTGACCCTCGCCGCGCCACACATCGCGCCCGATACGCCGATCGCGATCACCTTCCTGCCGGGCGAAACGATGGACGCGCGAATCGCCGCGGCGTGCCACGTCCGCGCACTGGGGTTCGAGCCGATGCCGCATCTGTCGGCACGGCGGATCGCGTCGCAGCACGAACTCGCCGAAATGGTCGAGCGGCTGACGATCGAAGCCGGCGCGAAACGCATGTTCATCGTCGCGGGCGATCCGCCGGTACCGGCCGGGCCGTTTGCCGATACGCTGTCGGTCCTGCGGACCGGCCTGATGGAGACATATGGCATCAAGGCGATCGGCATTGCCGGCCACCCAGACGGCCATCCCGCGATGGATGCCGACGGGCTGTGGCAGGCGCTCGACGAGAAATGCGCCGAGATCACAGCGCGCGGCATGGCCCCGTTGATCGTGACTCAATTCGGCTTCGATGCGGCGCCGTTCCTGCGCTGGTTGAAGGAATTGCGCGCGCGCGGGATCGATGCGCCGGTGCGGATCGGGGTGCCGGGGCCGGCCGGTATCAAGACGCTGCTGCGCTTTGCGGCGCATTGCGGGGTCGGCGCGTCGGCGGCGGTCATGACAAAATATGGCGTATCGATCACAAAATTGCTCGGCACGGCGGGGCCGGATGCGCTGGTCGATGCGCTCGCCGCCGGGATAGGAGCGGAGCATGGCCCGATCCGGCTGCACTTCTATCCGTTCGGCGGGCTGGAGCGCACCGTCAGCTGGATCAACGATTATAGCGCGGCACATGTTGGCGCGGAACCGGGAGCGCGAGCATGAGCGAAATCTGCATTCTAACCCTCTCCTGCGAGGATCGCCCCGGCCTGGTGGCGACGGTCGCCAATTTCCTGGCGCAGCATGGCGGCAACATCCTCGACGCGCAGCAGTTCGACGATCGCGAGACCAATCGCTTCTTCATGCGCGTGACCTTCGATGCGACCGACCCGGCGTGGGCGCACGCCGCATTGCGCGATGCGTTCGCGCCGGTCGCGGCGGCACAGGGCATGGAATGGAAGCTGCGCCGCGCCAATGAACGGCAGCGCGTGTTGCTGCTCGTGTCGAAGTTCGACCACTGCCTGGGCGATCTTTTATACCGGATGCGGATCGGCGAGCTGGCGATGGAAGTCGTCGGGATCGTGTCGAACCATCCGCAAAGCGCGCTCAACATCTCGATGGTCGACGATATTCCGTACCATTATCTGCCGGTGACGCGCGATACCAAGCCGCGGCAGGAAGCGCAGATCAAGGCGATCGTCGAGTCGACGGGTGCGGATCTGGTGGTGCTGGCGCGCTATATGCAGATTCTGTCGGACGATATGGCGACCTATCTGTCGGGGCGGTGCATCAACATCCACCACAGCTTCCTGCCCGGCTTCAAGGGCGCGAAGCCCTATCATCAGGCGCACGCCCGCGGCGTGAAGATGATCGGCGCGACCGCGCATTACGTGACCGCCGATTTGGATGAAGGGCCGATCATCGCGCAGGATGTGGAGGCGGTGAGCCATGCCGACACGCCCGACGATCTGGTGCGCAAGGGCCGCGATATCGAGCGGCGCGTGCTGGCGGCGGGGGTGAGCTTCCATTTGGAGGACCGCGTGCTGCTCAACGGATCGCGCACCGTCGTGTTTCGCAACTGAACGCGCGGGCGATGCGTAGCGTGACGCGTGTCGCCGTTCGCGACCTCAACATCATGGCCGATATCGGCATCAACCCGGACGAGATCGGTCAGCGGCAGCCGCTGATCGTGTCGGTCACGATGCTGGTCGAGCCGGTTGAGGACGATGCGATCGACGCGACCGTCGATTATCGCCGCGTCGCCGCCGCCGCCGCCGAACTGGGCGAGCAGCGCATCGCCTTGATCGAGACCTTCGCGCGCAGGCTCGCGACGCGGTGCCTGTTGCTTGGCGCGGTGCGCGAGGTCGCGGTGCAGATCGACAAGCCGAAAGCGCTGGCGGCAGGCCTTGCATCGGTTACGGTGACGCTGGCGCGCGAGACCTGGGCGCAGGAAGATCGAGAAATGCAGGAGATGGCATGGCAGCATCCTTAGCCCCGGCAGGCGTGGCGGTCCGCGTGCTGGCGCAACGCCCGATGCACTGGCGACAGATTCTGGCAGTGGTCTTATCGGTCGCGCTCAATGCGCTGGATGGGTTCGATGTGCTGGCGGTGACCTTCGCCGCGCCGGGGATTTCCAAGGCATGGGGCATTGGCCCTGCGCAACTCGGGGCGGCGCTGTCCGCCGGGCTGGTCGGCATGACGCTGGGATCACTGCTGCTGGCGCCGTTCGGCGACCGCTTTGGACGGCGACCGCTGGTGCTGGTGTGCCTGGTGCTGATGGCGGCGGGCATGGCGCTGACCGCGACGGCGACCGGGATCGTGTCGCTGTGCGTGTGGCGCGTGCTGACCGGGCTGGGCATCGGCGGGATGGTCGCCGCGATCAATGCGGTCGCGTCCGAATTCGCCAACGAACGGCGGCGCGATTTCTGCGTGGCGGTGATGACGATCGGCTATCCGATCGGCGGTCTGGTCGGCGGGTTCGCCGTGGCCGAGGTGATCGTGACGCACGGCTGGCAATCGGTGTTCGTGATCGGCGGCGTGGCGACGGCGGCGTTCATCCCGCTGATCTGGTTCGGGCTGCCCGAATCGCTCGATTATCTGGCGCGGCAGGATACGCCGGAAGCGCGCGCGAAGATCGCGGCGACGCTGGCAAGCTTCAACCATCCGTTGGCGGAAGTTGCGCCCGAACCGGTCGCGACACTCGCGCCGGTTTCGTCGGGTAGCTATGCCGTGTTGCTGGGGCCGCTGTATCGCCGGACCACGATCCTGCTGGTGGTCGCCTATTTCCTGCACATCATGACCTTCTATTTCTTCTCCGGCTGGCTGCCCAAGCTGATGAGCGATCTCGGCTATGCGACGCCGGATGCGATCCGGACCTCGGCGCTGATGAGCCTGGGCGGGATCCTGGGCGGCAGCGCGCTCGGCTGGGCGGCACCGCGCTTCGGGTTGGTGCGGTTGCTGATCGTGGCGATGCTGGGCACGTCGGCGACGTTCGTGCTGTTCGGCTTCGCGGTCGGGCTGCCCGCGCTGCAAGTGACGGCGTTTCTGGCGGGGATTTGCGTGTTCGGCGGGATCGTCGGCCTTTATGCGTTGCTTGCGCGGTCCTTCCCGCCCGAATTGCGCGTGACGGGGACGGGGCTGGCGATCGGCGTCGGGCGCGGTGGCGCGGTGCTCGGGCCGCTGATCGGCGGGTTCCTGATCGCGGGCGGAACGAGCATCCCGCTCGCCATCGCGATCGTCGGTGCCGGGGCGACCTTAGCCGCGATCATGCTGATGGCGATGGGGCATAGCCTGTCGGCTACGTCGCAGCGCTAGGGCGTCAGCGGCGTTCCGGGAAAGGGACGAACGCGGCCTCGCAGCGATCGGACGGCACGGCTGGCGCGGCTGCCGTCGTCGCGGTCGGATCGGGTGAGGCACCGCCCTTGCCGATCTCGAAGCGCGCGTTGACCGTTTCCCACTTCGTGCCCGGCGCGAAGCGGACATTGTCGAGGTACAGTTCGAGCGGGTGCGCCGCATCATAGCCATTGGCGATCAGGCGGCCGGTGTCGCCTTCGACGTTGCGGAACACGATCGCGCGATATTGCGGGACCAAGCTGCCGACCGCGGTCTTGTCATAGGCGGTGTAGAGATCGATCGGGCGCTTGCTGCCACGGATGCAGACGTTTTCATAATGCACGTCCGCGACCAGCCCGCCGCGGCTGACGTCGCTCTTGATGCGCAGGCCCGAGGTGGTGCCGTCGATCGTCAGATCCTTGACCAGCACATGCGACACGCCGCCATTGGTTTCGCTGCCGATCGACATGCCGTGGCCGCTGTAAAAATGGTTGTCGAGGATCGAGACGTAATGCGTGCCACCAGTCTTGCCCGCCTTGATCGCGACATTGTCGTCGCCGGTGCGGATGAAGGTCTTTGTGATGGTGACGTCGTCGCTTGCACCCGGATCGATCCCGTCGGTGTTGCGCGCGTACTCTGGGCTGTCGACGATCACGCCCCAGGCGGTAAAGCCCTGCAGCCGGTTGGCGACGACATGGAAATTGGGCGAGTTCGCCAAGCGCACGCGGTACAGCGTGAAGTTGCGCCCGCGATCCGCGACGATCAGGCGGGGCACGTTCTGATTGCCCTTTTCGACCTGCGCGCGGCGGGCGAGTTGCCACCACGTCTCGGTCCCGCCTGCCATCGGCTTGCCGCCATTGCCCTCGATCACGCCGTCGCCGACGATCGCGACATCGGTCGCATCGGCGATGTGCAGCAACGGACGGCACGCCTTGCCCTTCTGGTTGATCGTGCCGCAGGCGTGGGTGCCATCGTCAAACAGCGCGGGATCGGGGATGGCGGCCAGCACTGCACCGGTGTCGATCCAAAAGGTCGCGCGCGACGGGACCTCGATCGGCCCGCTGTCATAGGTTCCGGCGCTGAGCCGCACCGCCTGCCCCGCGCACCGGCCGAGCGCCGCCTGAATGTCCGCCGCGCGATTGCCCGCCGCCGGGGTCAGCGTCACGCAGGCCTTGGCAGGCAAGCGCGGCTCGACGACAGTGCGACGGTCTTGCGCGAAAGCGGGCGTCGCCTGCGCGCAGGTGAGCAGCGTAGCGGTGAGCAACAGGCGACGCATCGGCATTTCCTTCACGAAAGCGCTCTTTAGAACAAGACGCGCAAGCCCGCAGTGATCACGCGTCCGGTGCTTTGATAATTTTGCGAGACCGGATCGGCGGCATATTCGGTCGAATAGGTCGGCGCATTGGTGAGATTGCGGCCCTCCAGCGTGATCCGCGCGAACTTGGTGACGGCGTAGGACAGCGCCGCGTCGACGTTCAGCTGATTCTCGCGGAAGCCGAAGTCGGACACGACCGGCGAATTGCACGCCGCCCCGGCGTTGGTGGTCAACCCGACCGAGCACGTGCCCGCCGCCAGCGGGAAGCGGGTGACGTAACGCTTGCGATACGCGCCCGAGACGCGCGCGGTGAATTTGCTGTCCTCATAATAGAGCGTCGCGTTGAACGCGTCGGGCGAGGTGTTGAGGAACGGCCCCGGCGCATAGACGTTGACCGCCGTCCCCGCGGTCTGCGTGCGCGTGGTGGAGAGCTGCGCGCTGGTCAGATAGTTCAGCTTCGATGAGATGTGCGTGTAGTTCGCGGTCGCGCCGAAATTCTTCAGGAAGCCCGGCAGGAAGAAGAATTGCGACTGGATATTGACCTCGACCCCCTGAATCTTGCCGCCCGGGGCATCGTTGAACTGGCGCACCGCAAACACCCCGCCCGACTGAACATAAGCAAGCAGCGTCGGGCTGACGATCGTCGCGTAAATCTGTTGCAGTGTCGCATCGTCGTAGATCGACTGCAGCGGATATTCGCCTGCGATCTGCTGCGGGAAGGAATCGAGGTTCTTGACGAAATAGCCGACCGAAATCAGCCCACCGCGCCCGAAATAATGCTCCAGCGAGACGTCGTAATTGGATGCGCGATACGGGCTGAGAAAGGGATTGCCGACGGTGATCGACGGCGCGGCGGTGGCGTTGAGGCCGGTCGGGAACGAGGTCGTGCCCGGCGTAAGCGCAGCAAGCTGTGGCCGCGCGATCACCCGCGATGCGGCCACGCGCAGCAGCGTGTCGGGCACGAATTCCCATGCGGCGTTCATCGACGGCAGGTAATCGGTATATTCGTTGCGCGCGGTGACCGTCACGCCCGCGATGCCGTTCGCCGCACCGCCGACCGAGCCCGTGCCGCGCACGATCGTCTTGGCGATGCGCGTACCGGCATTGCCGCGGAAGGGGCGGCCGAACAGCGTGGTATCCCAATCGACCTGCAGATAGCCCGACAGATCGTTCTCGGTCACCCGATTACCCTGCCGCGCGTCGCTCAACCCGCGGAAATCGCCGAATTTGTTGACGCAATTGCAGTTGATGCCGAAGGCACCGATGAATTTGTCGATGTTGGGGGCGTAGAAGCTGGTCGGCGTGCCCTGTGGCACATCGAGCCCGCGCCCGAAGCCGAGGGTCTGGCCGAGATCGGTGATCGACAGTTTCGCCTCGGCGAGCGTCGGGTTAATCGCCTCGATATCGCTGTTGCGGCGCGTCTGGGTGCTCACATAGCTGAAGCGCTTGTAGGTCAGCCCGGTCGAAACCTTGAATTCGTCGGTCACGTCCCAAGTGAGATTGCCGCGCGCGACGCGGAAGCTGTTGACGATGTTATCGGTCAGATACCGGATCGTCGACAGGCCCTTCACCAACGTCCAGTTCTGCGGATTGGCGACATCGAAACCGGGGCTGAACACCGGCATCTTGCCCCCGGCGCGTTCGTCGAAGGTGTAATTGTCCTGATCCATCGCGTTGAATTCGGCGAGCAAGGTGGTGCCGTTATATTCCGAGCGCGAGTAGCCTGCGGTGCCGGTGAAGTGCAGCCGATCGCCGATATCCTGGCGCAGGTTGACCGTGCCCTGATAGAATTTGGTCGAACCCGACACGCGCTGCGTCGAGCTGCGCCAGTCGACATCGTCGAGCACGAGATAGTCGGCGATGCCCGCAGCATTGACGTTGGCGGCGCGGATCTTGGTATTCGGGCGACCGATCAGTTCATTGTAGAACGCCGTCTGCGTCGCACTGGCGATGTAGCCGGGCGAGCGCGGATTGTTGTAATAATCGAACGGGTTGAGATTGTTCGGGTTAAGGCTGTTGAGATAGCCCGGCAGCACGGTCGAGCCGCCTTCCGTCCCGCTGCAATCGACCAGCGCCGAGGGCACGCAGTTCGCGTAGAGCGCGACGCGATCGGCATTGCCATTGGTGGTCCCGGCGGCGCGCAAGCCGTTCGCGCCGGTCTGCGCCGCGCGCGTGTTGGTGCCGTTGCGGTTGAGGCCGACGGTGGTGATGCCGGCGAGCGTCGAATCCTGATCGTAGCGCGAATAGACGCCATCGATCGTGAGTTCGGTGCGCGAGGTCGGCTTCCATTGGATCGTGCCGGTGGCGCCGAGCCGCTTGTACCGCAATTCCTGCCGGTTGATCGACGGCAGCGCCGGGATCAGCGTCGTCGGCGTGACGAGCGCATAGGCCGCCGGATCCGACCCGAAGGTGGGGCCGGTGCCTTGGTTCGAGGGCCGCGCAAAGCCGTAGGTCAGCGGTGTCACGCCGTTCAGCTGCGAATTGCGGTAGGTATAATCGAACGAGCCAATGCTGCGCTGATAGGAATCGATCTGCTGCCGCTGCTCCTGATAGGCGATCGAGCCGAGCACGCCGAGCGTCGGCGTGATGTGCTTGGAGATCAGCGCGGTGATGCGCGGATTATAGGTCTTGCCATTCTCGCGATATTCGCCCTCCAGCCCGAGCGCGTAGCGATCCTTCTTATTGCTGAGCGGGCGGCCGGTGGTGAGATCGATGATCGCGCCGAGCGAGCCTTCGTCGTTAGAGGCGGCGGTGGTCTTGGTGATGGTGACGCCGCCGAACAGTTCCGAGGCGAAGGTGTTGAAATCGAACCCGCGCGAGCGGTTGGCGCCGGAGGGATCGTTCCCGCCGCCGGTGATGCTGAGCGCGTCGGCACCGTTCAGGCGAGTCTGCTGGAAATCGCCGCCGAGGCCGCGCACCGTGATCGTGCGGCCTTCGCCATTGTCACGGTCGATCGAGATGCCGGGCAAGCGCTGAATCGATTCCGCGAGGTTGGCGTCGGGGAAATCGGCGATGTCCTCAGCGGTGATCGCTTCGATAATCTGGTTCGAGCGACGCTTCTGATTGACCGCGCTCGCGAGGCTTTCGCGGAAGCCGGTGACGACGATCTCCTGCGCGGTTTCGTCGGTTGCTGCGGGTGTTGGGGTCGCTGCCTGGGCAGCGGCGGTTGGCGCCGTCGTGCTCGCCGTTTCAGGCCCAGCGGCGATAGCAGGCGAGGCGAGCACGGTCGCCCCCGTCATGGCGGCCAAGGTCATGGCAACGAGCGACACACCGCTCCGGACGTCAACTTTCAGCATCGCTCTCTCCCCCTCAAAACGCATCTTTGTGCGCGCTTCTTGTTCCCTATCTGTCGCGATATGCTACCGGTGTCAATCGGTCTTGAATACGGGATAAAGGGCTGGTCGGCGGATCGCTCCGCCGCTGGAGAGCGGGATCGGTCGACGGCGCAGCGCCCCTAAACCAAGAGTTTTACCCTGACACCGGTATCAGATGCGCGTGAGGCGCTGGGCCAGACCGTTACAAAGCGCGGAAGCGCCAGTCGCGGAAATGCGCGCTCCCCTGCCCCGCCGCGTAGAGGCCGGGCCGCAGCATCAAAAAGCCGCCGCGGACATTGTGGTGATAGCCCGAGACTTCCATCCCGCGATCGAAGCGCTGCCAGCTTTTGCCGCCGTCGCCGCTGGTGTGGAAGGAGACGATGTGACGGTCGTTGGTCACGCGGATGCGCATCCGGTTGCCATGCGGATTGGCCGGGCGCCCGCGTTCATCGCCATATTGATGCGTGACGAAGCGCTTCGCATCGAAACCGAGGCCGCAGTAGAGCTTGCGGTCATAGAACAGGACCAGCCCGGCGGTGGTGCCGGGATCGATCTCGATATCGCATTCGAAGCTGTAGGCGGTGTCGCCCGCGATCTGCAGCAGCGGTGAGGAATCAACCGGCGCGGTGCCGCGCGCGGCGAGCGTCAGCGTTCGATTGGCGACCGAGATGCGCGATGCCTCGTCCGGGGCGGGGCGGAAGAAGCTCCATTTCGTGCCGAGCGCCAGCGTGGTGAAATCGTCCGAGAGCGGCGCGCCGTGCGGTTTCCGCGTGCCACCCTGTGGCGCGGCGAGCGGGCGCGACAGGTCGCCGCCGGTCATGCGGAACCAGCCATCGGCAGTCCATTCCACCGGATCGAGCAGCGTCTGCCGCCCCAGCGTCCAGAAGCCATTCTCATAGCCGTGATAGAGCGCCCACCAGTCGCCCGCTGGCCCCTGAACCAGCGAGGCGTGCCCGCGCGACCACCAGCGTTCGGATGAGTCGCGCGTGCGGACCAGCGGGTTAGCCGGGCAATTCTCCCACGGCCCGTGGATCGAGCGCGATCGCGCGGCGATGATCATATGCCCGGTGGGTGGCCCGGCGGTGCCACCGACCGCGGTGATCAGGTAGAAATAGCCGCCGTGGCGGACGATCTTCGGCCCCTCGGGCGAGAAGCCCTCGACGATCCAGTCTTCGGGGTAGCGCCACGGATCGTAGACATGTTCGGGCTGGCCGACGGTCGACAAGCCGTCTGCGCTCAGCCGCACGCGGTCCCCGCCCGAGAGGAACAGCCAGCGCGAACCATCCTCCCCGACCACGTGGCACGGATCGATATGGCGGTGGAGGCCGAGATCGATGGGGTCGCTCCACGGCCCTTCGATACGATCGGCGTGGATTACCCAGATGCTGTTGGGGGTACCCTTGGTCGGGATGTAGAGGAAATAGCGGCCGTCATGCTTGGCGAGACTGACCGCCCAGACCGACCCGATATTGCGGTGGAGCGCCGGACCGATCGGCCGCCAATTCACCAGATCGCGTGAGTGCCAGATGACGAGGCCGGGATAGGAATCGAAGCTGGAGAAGGTCAGGTAATAGTCGCGGCCATCCTGGAGGATCGCCGGATCGGGCCGGTCGCCGGAGAGGATCGGGTTGAGGAATCGCCCACCGCCGAGATCGGCGATCCGCTGGTTGTCATAGCCCCGGCGATAGGGAGGTGCGGGGGCGGCGGCGGGGGCGGCGGTGGGGATCAGGAGCGCGGCACCGCTCGCGCCGAGCGCGAAGGTGTCGCGGCGCGTGATGCTCATGCGAGCACGCCTGCACGGCGGGCGAGTTCGTCGCTGCGCATCCTGCCGTTGGCCAGCAGCAGGTGGTGATAGCGCGCGCGCCGCTTGCCGGTGCGCCCACGCGCGCCATCCTCGATCGCGAGCGCGCTCAGCATTTCGGCGGCGCGGACCATCGGTTCTTTCGCGATGCGCGCGAGGTCTGCGTCGAACGGGGCGAAATACGCGGGTTCGCCCTGCCATGCGACGAGGCGGGCGCGGGCGTCGGCCAGCGACAGGCCGTTGCCGTGGATCGCGAGATCGACCAGCCCGCGACCGATGCGGAACAGGCGCCAGTGGAGGTAGCCGAGTTCGGCTGCGGGATGGCCCGCATAGAAGCCGGCATCGACGATCAGGCGCTCGGCATAGATGCCCCAGCCCTCGCCGAAGCCGGGCGCATAACGCAGCCGCAGCGGGTGCGGATCGGCGGCAGCCTCCAGCGGCATTTGGATCATGTGGCCGGGGAGCAGTTCATGCGCGACGACGCTGGGCAAGGTGAAGCTTGGGCGGTCGGCGAGGCGCGCGAAATCGGGGACATATCCGCCGGCGGCGGTTGGCGTCGGCAGTGTGCGGTAGCCGAGATGGCCGCTCACCAGATCGGCTGGCGTCGGGGGCATGGCGGCGACCCTGCGGCAATAGGCCGGTACAGGGCCGATCAAGCGCGGTACTCCCGCCCCGAAGCGGGCGAGCCATGCGCTCATATCGGCGAGCGCCGCTGCGGAATCGCGATACTGATACTGCGGGTCGCGCCACAGCGCGGAGAAGCGCGCGCCCGTGTCCGCGCCCTGCACCCCAAGCTGCCCGAACAGGCGATCGGCGCGGGCGGCACAGCGGCGGCGTTCGGCTTCGAGGCGGCGCGCGGCAGCGACGGGATCGATGCCGTCGCCGACTTTACGGCGGAGCAGCAGCGCTGGCGTGAGCGGTCGCGCCGTCATGATCGCGAGATCGGCGCGCAGGCCCGCCCACTCGGTGCTGAGATCGAGCTGCTGCGACACGGTCAGGCCGCGCGGGTCGATCCGGTCGAGCATGGCAAGTGCTTGCTGCGGATCGCCGAGTGTCGCCTCGACCGCATCGAGCGTTGCGCGGAACGTGGCACCCTCCGCCCTACCCCGCCCCGGCAGCAGCGCCAGCGCCGCCGCACCGGCCAGCACGGCGCGCCGCGTCGTCACCGCGCGCGATCGGCCAGCGCGACGGCGTTGTTCTGACGCGTCACCTCTGGCGATTGATCGACCATCCCGACGCGGGCGACGAGCTTTTCGGGGTCGAAGCCGGGGCGCAGCGTCAGCGTCACGGTGGCGGTCTTGGGCAGCAGATCGATCGGCGCGGCGAGCGACGGGAGCAACCCTTGCGCGACGATGCCGACGCCGTCCTGCGTCAGCCAGACTTGCCCCGCCGTGGTCGGCACCGAGCCGAGGCTGTGGACGGTGACGGTAACGCGGCGGCCTTTGACGACCACGTCGTTCGGCCCGATGCCGAGATCGGGGCGGCTCTCGACCGGCGTGGCGGGCGTCTTGAGCGCGAAATCGACGACGGTCGTGGTGCCGGGTGCGAAGGTCAGCGCGGTCGAGGCGCTGCGTTCGAGCGGCACATTGGTCGGCGTACCTGTAGCGGCGAGCGTCTTGCCCTCGTCGGTGCTGGTCGAGACCTGCATCGACCATGTGCCGGCGGTCACATTCCACGCGGTCATCGTCGCGCGTTGCTCCACCGCGCTGGTGTTGTAGGCAATCACACGGAAGCGGTCGCGCGTCGCGCCGGGCAGCAGGATCGCGACTTGCTCCGCGGCACCCGGCGTATCGAAGCGCCAACTGACGGTATTCCCCGGCCAGGTCTGGTTACGCCGCAGCGCGATCCCGCCGAGCCGCTCGCGCTGGAGGATTTCGTTCGGCTGTTCGACGCGGTCGCTCCACCAATGGCCTTCGGTGTAGAGCGCCATATGCTGCGTCTTGTCGGCGATCGCATCGCCGTGGAGCGCGGCCAGCGCCGAAAGATCGCCGCGCGCCGACCAGGCGGCGTAGCGTCCGAACGCATCGTCGCCCTTCGCCACGCGCGCGAGCAGCGCCGCGCCGTCGGGCAGCGCGGTGAAGCCGTTCTCGTTGAACTCCGCGACGCCGCCCGCGCTCTTGGCGAGCCGCGCATTGATCGGGCGGAGATAGGTCGCGTCGCCGGTGAAGCGCCACGCCGCCCAGGCCGACTGCAACGGCGTCGTCACGCCGCCGCCGTCGCCCGCGCGCTCGGTATCGCTGCGCCAGTTGATTTCGTTGGGGTAGCTCCACTGGCCGTCGGCACCCTGTTTGCCATGCGCCATCCAGCCATCGACCGTGCCCGTCACCAGGCCGCGCGCGGCGGGGTTGGCGTTGAACAGGCCGAGCAGGATCGGCCCGTGCAGTACGGTCCAGCTATACGGCTTCTGCCATTCCCACGCGCCTTCGCGGTACATCATGCGCCCGCCGTACCAATTGCTGGCGAAGTGGAGGTGGCCTGCAGGATTGCGGAGGATAACGCCTTGCAGCGCCTTGGTCGTCGCCATCAGCCGTTCGACCGCGATCGGCTCACCCCAGTTGAGATAGAGCCGCTGCGCGTCGGAATTGAGCCCTTCCTCATAGGCGTGGAGCTCGTCGGTGGTGATGTAGCCGAGGCCACCGACGCGCATCCCGTTCTTGTACGATGCATCCGACAGCGCGCGGAGCGATGCGTTGATCTTGTCGGGCTCAACCCCCATCAGCGCGAGACCCGGCCATTGCTGCGTGAGATCGGTATCGTCGGAAATGCCGCCGCCGAAATCGCCGTACGGGACCTGGCGCTGGTCGATCCACCACGAGACGAACTGTTTGGTGAGTTTCAGATCCTCGAGCTGGCGGAACGCCCAGAGCGGGACACCGGCTGGCGGGGTCGGCTGGGGAACCGCGGGCATGTTTTCGGGGCGATAGTCGATGTCCGCCCAATATTGCCGCGCGAGGACGTTTTCGGGATCGACGCGGAGCAGATCGGTGATGTCGGCGAAAACGCGGGCGTAGAGCGCTGCGCGTTTGGAGGCGGTGTGTTCCTCGACCAGGAAGCCCCAATTGTCGCGCGCCTGATTGAGGCGGTCGGCGATATGTTCGGGCAAAGCGGCGGCGCGGTCCTTGAATACCAGCCGGATCTTCGCGCCGTTGAGCGCGGCGGCATCGAACGCCGGATCGGATGCGGCGATGCTGAGATACAGGCTGTCGTTGGGCAGGATGCGGTCGCGCAGGTCGAGCCACAGCGTGCGCGCTTCGCCGGGGCGGACCGAGACCGACAGATCGATCATGTCGCGCGCGGGCCACAACGGGTCCTTGACGCGAATGTTGAGCGCGATCGGGGCGGTGCCCTTCAGCGCGGGCAGATCGAGCGCGATGCCGTCGAGGCCGTCGTGCAGATTCTGCCAGCCATAATCGAATGCGCGCGCCAGCGGCCGATCGGGATAGGCTTCGCCCAGGCTGGCGGGGATCAGGATGTGGACGATCGGCAGACCTGCCGCGCGCGGAGTGGCGGTGCCGCCCGACCCGGCCGCGCCCGCGCCGACCGCCGCCTTGATCCCCGAACTCGGCAGCGCGACGACCGTACTGCGCTCGTCGGGGGCGTAGCGGCCGGTGATGAAGGATTCGAGCGGGGCGAGCGCCGCGATCCGCGTCGAGGCGGCGGCATCGACGGTGTAGGAGAGTTTGAAGCTGCCCGCGGGTTCGGACCCGGCGCGCACGTCATAGGCCCACAGCTCCTGGATCGGCTGTTCCTGCATCTGGTTGACGAAGCTGAGCGTGCCGCCCTGCCGTTCGGCCAGCGCATCGACGCTGCGCACCACGCCCTGCGCACGGGCGGCGACTGGGGTGTCGTTCCAGAGCAGCGACCCGTATGCCGCGCCGCGGATTTCGACGCGGTTGAAGCGCTCGCCCGGCGGGACGGTCAGATCGTAGCGCTTGCCGCCTTCGACATAAACGTTCCAGTCGGGCAGCTCAAAATAATCGTCGCGGCCGGGCAGTTTCGAGCGGTTATAGACGCCGGGCCAGGTCGTCTCGGCAATGCCGTCGACGCCCTTCCACATCCATTGCTTGAGGTCCTTCGCATCGGCGAATTCGACTTTCCGCACGCCGGTGACGGCGGCGTCGAGCAGAGGCGGCAGGCTCAAGTCCCAGCCGTAGCGGTGCAGCCAGGCGGTGCGGCGCGGGGCGGCCTCTGGCGGCGGGGCGGCGGCGGGTTCGCGCTTGTCGGCGAGTGCTGCGACATCGGCGGCCCCGAGCATCCGGTCGTACACGCGGATCTCGTCGAGATCGCTGCCGCGCATGAAATTGTAGCGGCTCTGCACCTGATGCGGCGACATCACGCGCCCGGCGAGCCCGAACTGATCAAGCCCGGAATCGAGATCGGCGACCTGATCCTTGCGCGCGACGAGCTTGCCGTCGATGTAGAGGCGGACGCCGGTGGTTTCGTCCCAGGCGAAGGCGATGTGCTTCCACGCATCCGCCGCCGGGACCGTGTCGATCCGCCACGACACGCGCACGCGCGACAGGTTCGCGTCGGTCACGAAAGCGTCGAAGCCGTGGCCGTTCCAGTCGATCCGCAGGAACGCCATGTCCCAGCTGGTGTGATCGGCGAAGCCTGCGCGGAAGATGACGAACGGCGCTTGCCCGAGCGGTTCGCGGGGCCGCCAGAAGAAGCCGAGCGTCCCGCGCTGGCTGCGCATGTTGCCGGGGGCCTTCCACGCGACATAGCCGTCATCGGCCCAGCGCGCCGCGCCGCCGATCGCGCCGTTGGAGATTACATCGACGCCACTGCGGAAGTTAGGGACCGGGTCGCCCGCGGCGACATCGGCGGTCAGGCTCTTGTCGGCGGAAACGCGGAACAACAGGCCGGTATCATCCTGCGCCATTGCAGGAGACGCCGCGATCAGCGCGATTAGCGCGGCGGACGCCTTAAAGCGCATCGATGCGCGCCAGGCGCGGCGAGAGCAGGTGGATCACGCCGACCGCGATCAGGTAAACGCTGCCCGCGACCGCGAAGATCAGCGTGTAGCTGCCCGTCGTCTGCAGGATGTAGCCGGTGAATTTCGCCATGCCCATCCCGCCGATCGCGCCGATCATGCCGCCGATGCCGACGACCGATCCGACCGCCTTGCGCGGGAACATGTCGGACGGGATCGTGTAGAGGTTCGCCGAGAACGCCTGATGCGCTGCGGTCGCCAGTCCGACGATCGCCACCGCCGCCCACAGATTCGCGACATATTGCGCGAAGAAGATCGGCATGACGAGGAAGGCGCACACCAGCATCGTCGTCTTGCGCGCGCGGTTGGCGGACCAGCCGCGCTTCATCAGCTTCGACGACGACCAGCCACCCGCGATGCTGCCGAAATCGGAGATGAGATAGATCACGACGAGCGGTGGACCGAAGCTCTTGAGATCGAGATGGTACGCCTTGGACAGGAAATCGGGCGTCCAGAACAGGAAGAGCCACCAGATCGGATCGATCAGGAACTTGCCGAGCGCATAGGCCCACGTCTCGCGATAGCCGAGCAGACGGGTCCAGGCGATCTTCTCGACGGGGTCGGCGGGGTCGCTTTCGATGTGCGCGAGTTCGGCGGCGGAGAGTTTCGTCGCCTCGCGCGGGCGGCGATAGATCGCGATCCACGCGACCAGCCAGACGAGGCTCGCCACGCCGGTAATGATGAACGCCATGCGCCAGCCGTAGGCGAGCGTGATGACCGGGACGATCAGCGGGGTGATGACCGCGCCGATATTGGCGCCGGCGTTGAACAGGCCGGTCGCGAACGCGCGCTCGCGCGCCGGAAACCATTCCGACACCGCCTTGATCCCCGCCGGGAAATTGCCCGACTCACCAAGCCCCAGCACGAAGCGGGCACCGGCGAACTGCAGCGTCGATCCGGCAAAGCCGCACAGCGTGTGCCCTGCCGTCCAGATGATGAAGGCGACCGAATAGCCGACGCGCGCACCGAGCCGATCGACGATCGAGCCGAAGCTGATGTAGCCGATCGCGTACGCCGCCTGGAACCAGAAGACGACATCGGCATAGGCGTTTTCGTCCCAGCCGAATTCGCTGGAGATGTTGGGCTTCAACAGCCCGATCATCTGGCGATCGACATAGTTGATCGCGGTGGCCGCGAACAGCAAAGCGCAAATCACCCAGCGATAGCGCCCGACCGTCGTGCCGGGGGCCGTGTCGTCGCGCGGTCCAGTGGTCGCCTCGGATGCCGTCATGCTCACTCCCCTGCCAGCGGCCCTTATGGTCGGGCCTGCCGCCTGATTATTGCGCGGCGATGGAACACTCCACCGTCAGCCGATTATCGAAGATCGCCGCGACTTGCGCGCCGATCGCCACTTGATGCACCCCGCTGACCGCCCCGGTCGAGATCCATTGTCCTGCGGTCAACGCAATGCCACGCGCGGCCATCAGTTCGAACAGGAAACGCGCCGCGCCGAATGGGCCGTCGAGCATGTCGGCGGCGGTGGCGACGCCGGTCGATTCCCCGTCGATCGTCAGTTCGACCGGCCAGGCATTGAGATCGAGATCCTGCCATCCGACAATGTCCGGGCCGATCACCAGCCCGTTATTGTTGCCGAAATCGGAAACGGTGACGGGTGCGCCATGATCGTTGATCCCGCCGAACGGCGAGCTCGCAATCTCGATCCCGACGCACACCCGGTCGATCAAGGCGGTCGCCTCGGCCAGCGTGTAGCTGCGCTTCGACGCATCGGGCGTGGCAGCGATGCGGAGCAGGAATTCGGCCTCGGCGGCGGCGAAACCGCCGGCATAGACCGTCATCGCGCGCGGCGTTGCCTCGCCCACAAAGGTCTGATCGGCGAAGATCGGCCCGGCCAGCCGGTCGCAGCCTTCGATCGGGGGATTGATCCGCCCGACCTTCCAGCCCGAGATCGGCCGATCGGTCAGCGCGATCGCCGCATCCTGCATGGCATAAGCCTCGGCCAGCGCGGCGGGCATCGTGCCCGGATATTCGACGAGCGCCGTCGCATCACGCCGTGCGGCGACGAAACGATGCGCGATCTGCGCGATATTGTCCTGTAAACTGTCAGGCTGCACGTGCCGCTATCCCCTCTTTGGCCGTCGCGCGGCCGTTGGTGCGTGGGTATGGGAAACCGGTGTCATTGACAAGAGGCTGCGCGTCACCGGGTGTGAAGTTGCGACCAGTCGCCGTCAAAGGCGTGCTGCGCCGCCGCTGCGATGGCCTCGACCGCCGCGGAATCCTCGGCCAGATCGGCCGAAAATCCGATCCGTGCGGCGATCAGGCGACCGAGCACCGCCGCCGCATCGCCCTCACGCGCTGCCTCGGTGAGCGCCGCCCCCGCAGCATCGACGATCATCTCCCCGGCGCGGGCGCGCTGCATCAGGAAGGCGATCCAGCAGCCGATCGCAGTGACGACATGTCCCGGCATGTCCCCCCGGGCGCGGTGCCAGCGCAGCGTGTCGCCGAGCCGGTAGGGGATTTTCTGGCTGCCATCGATCGCGATCTGATCGAGCCGGTGGACGATCACCGGGTTGCGAAAGCGCGTCAGGACCGCCGCGCGATAGGCATCGAGATCGAGCCCGGCGACCGGCGTCAGCGTGGGGATGATGTCGCCGCGGATCATCGCATCGACGAACGCGGCCAAAACCGTGTCGCGCATCGCATCGGCGACGCTGGCATGACCGCGCAGCAGACCGGCGTAAGCGAGCGTCGAATGCGTGCCGTTGAGGATGCGCAGCTTGGCCTGTTCATAGCCCGCGACATTATTGGTCAGCGTGGCGCCGGCGCGGCCGAGTGCTGCCGTGGCCGGATCGCCCAGATCCTCGATCACCCATTGCGTGAAGGCCTCGCGCTGCACGGCGGCGCGATCCTTGACACCAAGCGCGCTTGCGACATCGGCGTAGAGTGCGTCGTCCGAGGCGGGGGTGATCGAATCGACCATCGTTCCCGGCACGAGGACGTGCTGCGCGATCCAATCGGCGAGTTCCGGGGCGGTGGCGCGCGCGAAATCGACCAGCGCCGCCTTCAGCTTCGCGCCATTGGCGGCGAGATTGTCGCACGGCATCACCACGAACGGCGCGGCTCCCGCCGCATGGCGCGCCGCCAGGCCGCCGACGATCCAGCCGATGACGCTGCGTGGCACGGGCGGCTGCGCGAGATCGTGGACGATGTCGGGATGGACGCGGTCGAGCGTGCCGTCGCTCGCGAGACAATAGCCCTTCTCGGTCACGGTGATGGTGACCAGCTTCACCCCCGGATCAGCCAACAACGCCTGTGTCTCGGCGGCATCGTCGGGGCCGAGGAAGCGGCTATGCGCGCCGATCACGCGATACGACGATTCGGCATCGCGGACGGCGAGCGTGTAGAGCCCCTGCTGTTCCGCCAGGGCCGCGACCGTGCCTGCGCTACGTAGCGAGACGGCGGCGATGCCCCAGCCGGGTTCGCTTGCCAGCAGCGTGTCGATGTAGCTCGCCTGATGCGCGCGGTGGAAGGCGCCGGGGCCGAAATGGACGATACCGGTGGCGGGTGGCGCGCTCCGGTCCGGGCGTACGACGCTCGCGGGCAGACCGGCGAGCGCCGCATAATCGAGCCGGTTCATAGCGTTACTCCGCGCTTCCAGATGGCGATTTCGCGTTCGCCGTTGCGCTCTGCGGCGGTCGGCCCGCCCGATGCTGTAGCGCACAGCTTGGCGAGCAGATCGTCCGCGACCGCATCGAAGCCGCGATCGAGCACCGCGCCCGCATCGAAATCGATCCAGCCCGGTTTGCGCGCGGCGAGGCCGCTGTTCGACGCGATCTTGATCGTCGGGACGGGAAAGCCGAGCGGCGTGCCACGCCCGGTGGTGAACAGGATCGCGGTCGCACCCGCTGCGGCCAGCGCGGTGCAGGATACCGCGTCGTTGCCCGGTGCCTCGAGCAGCGTCAGCCCGGCACGCGCAACCTGGCCGCCATAAGGCAGCACGTCGGACACGGTCGCCCTGCCCGCCTTCTGCACCGCGCCGAGCGATTTTTCCTCCAGCGTGGTGATGCCGCCCGCAAGGTTCCCCGGCGAGGG
>JAIXZV010000194.1 GCA_027489365.1 Sphingomonadales bacterium | reverse complement strand
GCAAGACCGCGGGCGACAACCCCTGGGGTGACGGCGCGACGACGCTCGAATGGACGCTGTCGAGCCCGCCGCCATACCACCAGTTCGAGACGCTGCCGAAGATCGATTGAGCTTCTACCTCCCCTCCCGCTTGCGGGAGGGGAGGATTGTGCCAATGACCACGACCACCTATCCGACCGCGACACTCCCCGCCGGGGCAGGCGATTTCTTCGCGCTGACCAAGCCGCGCGTGATGCGGTCGGTCGTGTTCACCGCACTTTGCGGAATGCTCGCGGCACCGGTGCAGCTTCCCTTTACGCTCGCCTTCACCGCGATTTTGGCGATCGCGCTCGCGGCCGGGTCGGCGGGGGCACTCAACCAATGGTATGAATCCGACATCGATGCGCTGATGAAGCGCACCGCCAAGCGGCCGCTGCCTGCCGGCAAGATGGAGCGCGAGACCGCGCTGCAATTCGGCGTCGCGCTGGGCGTCTTCTCGGTGCTGCTGATGGGGCTGGCGATCGGTTTGGTCGCCGCTGGTCTGCTGGCGATGTCGATCCTTTTCTACGTTGTCGTTTATACCATTGGCCTGAAGCGCCGCACCCCGCAGAACATCGTCATCGGCGGTGCAGCGGGGGCGTTCCCGCCGCTGATCGGCTGGGTCGCGGCGACCGGCAGCATCTCGACGCTGCCGCTGCTGATGTTCGCGATCATCTTCCTGTGGACGCCGCCGCATAGCTGGGCGCTCGCGCTGCTGATCCGCGACGATTATGCCAAGGGCGGCGTGCCGATGCTCCCGGTCGTGGCGAGTGCCGCGACGACGCGCTGGCAAATGCTGTTCTACGCGGTCCTGATGGCGGCGGCGGCGATCGCGCCTTGGCCGCTCGGCCTTGCTGGCATCACCTATGGCCTGGTGGCGACGCTGACTTCGCTCGTGTTCGTTGCGCTCACCGCCTGGGTGGTGGTGCAGCGCGCCGCAACGACGCCGGAAATGAAGGCCGAACGCATCCTGTTCGTCTATTCGATCGGCTACATTCTGGCGATCTTCGCCACCCTCGCTTTCGATCGGCTCACCGCATGATCCCGGACCCGCACGCCGACCTCGTCCGCAAGCGTCAGCGCAGCCGCGCCACGGTGCTGGCGCTGATCCTCGGCGCATTCGTGATCCTGGTGTTCGCGATCAGCATCGCCAAGATCAAGGCGGGGATGCCGCACTGATGGCGCGGATTTTGCCCACCGACGGCAAGCTGCGCACCGCGCTGCTCGCGGTGCTCGGCATCTGTTTCATGAGTGGGATCGGCTGGGCGAGCATTCCGCTCTATCGCATGTTCTGCCAGGCGACCGGCCTGAACGGCACGACGCAGCGCGGCACGGTTGCCCCCGGTGCGGTCGATCGGCAAATCCGCGTGGATTTCGACACCAATGTCGCGCCGCACATGCCGTGGAAGTTCGCACCCGAAAACACTTCGGAGACGGTGGCGATCGGCGCGCGCGACATGGCGTTCTTCACTGCGACCAATACGTCGGACCGTCCGATCACGGGCACCGCGACGTATAATGTCACGCCTGCCCAGGCCGGCAAATATTTCACCAAAATCCAATGCTTCTGCTTCACGCAGCAGACGCTGAAGCCCGGCGAGACGGTGCGGATGCCGGTGATCTTCTTCGTCGACCCAAAGATCCTGACCGACCCCGACGCCAATGACGTCGAGACAATAACGCTCAGCTACACCTTTTATCCCGTGGATTCCGCGAAAGCCAAAGGCTAGAGCGACCTATAACCTGATAGACGCGTACGAAGGACGACCCCAATGGCCGGTGCCAAGAACCACGATTATCATATCCTCCCGCCCAGCATCTGGCCGTTCGCCGGATCGATGGCCGCGCTGGTGATGGCAGCGGGCGGCATCATGTGGATGCACAAGGCGGCCGGCGGCGGCATCCTGTTCTATGCAGGGCTCGCGGGCGTGCTCGCGGTGATGTACGGCTGGTGGCGTCAGGTCATCGTCGAGGCCCATGCCGGTGATCACACGCCCGTCGTGCAGCTTCACCTGCGCTACGGCATGATCCTGTTCATCGCCTCGGAAGTCATGTTCTTTGTCGGCTGGTTCTGGGCCTATTTCGACTTCTCGCTCTTCCCCGCGCATATCGCCTATGATTCGGTGTCGAAGACGACCAGCCTGATCACCGATGCCGCCGCCGGTGCCGCGCAATGGCCGCCCAAGGGCCTTGAGGTGATCGACGCTTTCAAATTCCCGCTGCTCAACACGTTGATCCTGCTGACCAGCGGTACCACGATCACCTGGGCGCACCACGCGCTGATCCACGGCGACCGCGACGGCCTGAAGAAGGGCCTGTGGGCGACGATCATCCTAGGCGTGATCTTCAGCACGATCCAGGCATATGAATATTCTGAGGCGCCGTTCCCCTTCAAGGGCCTGAACTATGGCGCGGCCTTCTTCATGTCGACCGGCTTCCACGGCTTCCACGTGATGATCGGCACGATCTTCCTGATCGTGTGCCAGATCCGCGTCTATCAGGGCCATTTCACGCCGAAGCAGCATTTCGGTTTCGAAGCGGCCGCCTGGTATTGGCACTTCGTCGACGTGGTGTGGTTGTTCCTGTTCGTCACCATCTACGTTTATGGTGGCTGGGGCGCACCGGTCCACGCCGGGTGATCCGGTGAGCGACGGGCTGGCGGAGTTCACCGCACCCACGCCCGTCGCGGCCGCGCTGAGGGGCCTGTGTCCGCGCTGCGGCGCGCCGGGCCTCTTCCACGGCTGGCTCGATTTTGCCGATCGCTGCAAGGTGTGCGGGCTGGATTACAGCGCGTTCAACGTCGGGGACGGCCCTGCTGCGATCCTGACACTGGTGCTGGGCGGTTTGATCGTCGGCATCGCGATCACCATCCAGCTCACGCTCGGTCCGCCGATCTGGCTGCAATTGATCGTCTGGCTCCCCATCACCGTGGTCGGTGTCGTCGGGTCGCTGCGCATCGCGAAGGCGGCGCTGCTCGGCTCGGAATTCCGCACCGCCGCGCATGAAGGGCACATCATGCCGAGCGAACCGGACGCATGAAGCGCATCCCCGTTATCCCGACGATCCTGGTCGGTCTTGCCGTGGCGGCGATGATCGCGCTCGGTGTGTGGCAGTTGCAGCGCCGGGCCGAAAAGGAAGCGCTGCTGGTGCGCTACGCGCAGAACGTCACGCTGCCGCGCATAACCTTCCCGGCGATTCCGGTCGATGATACGCTGCTGTTCCGCCGTGCGAGCGCCTTCTGCCTCGAACCGGTGAGCTTCGCGATCGAGGGCGGACGCAACGCGCGCGGCGGCACCGGCTGGCGTCAGATCGCGCAGTGCCGCACCGGCGTGGAAGGCCCCGGCTTCGCGGTGCAATTGGGCTTCGGCAAGGACCCGCACGCAAAGCCCAATTGGAAGGGCGGGGCGGTGCGCGGTTATATCAGCCATGCGCCCGATCATGCGCCGATCGTGGCGGCCGCCTTTGGCGCTGGTGGCCCCAAGACGCTGATGCTCGTCGCCGATCCGCCGCTTGCCGGTCTCGACCCCAATCCCGGGCCGGATTTGTCGGCCGTACCCAACAACCATCTGGCCTATGCAGTGCAATGGTTCGTCTTCGCGAGCCTCGCGGCGCTCATCTACGCGCTGGCGCTGCGCCGTCGCACGGTTGCCGAGTCGCCCGCGCCGCGCTAACCGCAAGCGCCATGCGCTATATCAGCACGCGCGGCTCCGCGCCGACCCTCGATTTCCGCGACGTCACGCTCGCGGGCCTTGCCTCCGATGGAGGGCTTTACCTGCCCGAAACCTGGCCAAGCTTCTCGCGCGATCAGATCGCGGCGATGCAGGGCCTGTCCTATGTCGAGACCGCTGTCGCGGTGATGCTGCCGTTCGTCGAAGGGACGCTCAGCGAGGCGGAACTGCGTGATCTGTGCACGCAGGCGTACGGTCGTTTTGCCCATGCCGCCGTCGTGCCGCTCGTCCAGCTCGATCCGCAGAACTGGCTGCTGGAGCTGTTTCACGGCCCGACGCTCGCGTTCAAGGACGTCGCGCTGCAATTGCTCGGCCTGTTGTTCGAACGCTTTCTCACCGGCAGCAGCCAGCAAGTCACCGTAATCGGCGCGACCTCGGGCGACACCGGCTCGGCCGCGATCGATGCGCTGGCGGGGCGCGCCGGGGTGGATGTCTTCATGCTTCACCCCAAGTGCCGCGTGTCCGATGTGCAGCGCCGCCAGATGACCACCGTCATCGCGCCCAACATCCACAATATCGCGCTGGACAACGCGAGCTTCGACGATTGCCAGGCGCTGGTGAAGGCGATGTTCAACGACGCGGCCTTCTCGGGGCGCTTTGCCTTGTCGGCGGTCAATTCGATCAACTGGGCGCGGCTGATGGCGCAGATCGTCTATTATTTCTCCGCCGCCGTCCGTTTGGGCGCGCCCGATCGTGCGGTTGCTTTCTCGGTCCCTACGGGCAATTTCGGCGATGTGTTCGCCGGTTATGTCGCGGCGAAGATGGGCCTGCCGGTCGCCAAATTGATCGTCGCGACCAACGTCAACGACATCCTCCACCGCGCGCTCAGCGTCGGCGATTATTCGCAAGGCACCGTCGTGCCGACGCCAAGCCCGTCGATGGACATCCAGGTGTCGAGCAACTTCGAGCGGCTGTTGTTCGATCTCGGCGGTCGCGACGGGCACGCGCTCGCCGCGCAAATGCACGGGTTCGAGGCGACCAAGGCGATGCACCTCACCAATGCGCAACGCGAAGGGGCGAGCGCTCTGTTCGGCAGCGACCGCGTAGATCTCGACGACATGGCGCTGGCGATGCGCTGGGCGGCGGAGTCGTGCGGGCAGATCATCGATCCGCATACGGCGATCGGGCTTTCGGCGGCGCGCCGCGCCGATCTCGCGGCCGACGTGCCGGTGGTGACGCTCGCCACCGCGCATCCGGCAAAGTTCGGCGATGCGGTCGAGCGCGCAACCGGCCAGCGCCCTGCGCTCCCCGCGCGAATCGGCGATCTGTTCGACCGCGAGGAACGCTACGCGTCGCTGCCGGACACGTTCGCCGCAGTCACCGAATACATCGCCGAACGGGCGGTCGCGCGGTGAGTCTGCTTACGCTCGTCGCCGAACCCTGGGCGGATTATGGTCTGGTCGATTCGGGCCACGGCCGAAAGCTCGAGCGCTACGGCCGCTTCCGCTTCATCCGCCCCGAACCGCAAGCGATGTGGGCGCCCGCCAGCGAAAGCTGGGACGCCGATGGCGATTTCATCGGCGCGTCGGACGAGGAAGGCGGTGGCCGCTGGCATCTCTCACGCGATGTCCCGCGCGGCGGCTGGCATGTGCGCTGGGAGGAAGTGCTGCTGCTCGCGCAGAACACGCCGTTCCGTCACCTCGCTTTCTTCCCCGACATGGCCCCGCAATGGGAATGGAT
>JAIXZV010000006.1 GCA_027489365.1 Sphingomonadales bacterium | reverse complement strand
GGCGGTGCAGGCGCAGATCGAGGATCGCACGGGCTTGCAGTCCGGACAGGCAATAGGTGTCGCCGGTGACCTCGGCTTCGACCGCTTCGACCAGCTTGATGTAGGGCGCGATCTCGGCGACCGGCCAATCGCGCGAGAGCAACGCTTCGCGCGCCGCCGCCGGGCTGGACGAACCGCGGATGATGCGGACGACCTCGTCGAGGTTGGTGACCGCGATGACGAGGCCGAGCAACAGATGCGCCCGCTCGCGCGCCTTGGCGAGTTCGAACTTCGAACGCCGCGTGATGACTTCCTCGCGGAAGCCGACGAAGGCGGTGATGATGTCGCGCAGGTTGAGCAGTTCGGGGCGACCGCCGCGAATCGCCAGCATGTTCGCCGGGAAGGACGATTGCGCCGGGGTGTGGCGCCAGAGCTGGTTGAGCACGACTTCGGGGGTCGCGTCGCGCTTCAGGTCGATGACGATGCGCACGCCCATCCGGCTCGATTCGTCGCGAATGTCGCTGACGCCTTCGATGCGCTTGTCCTTGGCGGCTTCGGCGATCTTTTCGACCAGACCGTTCTTGCCGGTCTGGAACGGGATTTCGGTGAGGACGATCGACCGACGATCGCCGCGCCCTTCCTCGATAATGTAGCGCGAGCGGATGATGATCGAGCCGCGCCCGGTTTCATAGGCCGAGCGGGCGCCCGCCTTGCCGAGGATGATTGCGCCGGTCGGGAAATCGGGGCCGGGGACGATTTCGAGCAGTTCCTCGTCGCTCGGCACGTCGCGCGCGCCGGTGCGCGAATCGATGATCGCGAGCGTCGCATCGATCACTTCGCCGAGATTGTGCGGCGGGATGTTTGTCGCCATGCCGACCGCGATGCCGCCCGCGCCGTTGACGAGCAGGTTCGGGAAACGTGCGGGCAAGACCGCAGGCTCGCGCTCCGACCCGTCATAGTTCGGGATGAAATCGACCGTGTCCTTGTCGATATCCTCAAGCAGCGCGCCCGCGACCTTGGCGAGACGCGCCTCGGTATAGCGCATCGCGGCGGCTTTATCGGGATCCATCGACCCGAAATTGCCCTGGCCGTCGATCAGCGGCACGCGCATCGACCAGTCCTGGCTCATGCGGACCAAGGCTTCGTAGATCGAGCTGTCGCCGTGCGGATGGTATTTACCCATCGTGTCACCGACGATGCGGGCGCATTTACGATAGGGTCGGTTGTAGACGAAGCCGCTTTCCGACGCGGACCACAGGATGCGGCGGTGAACGGGCTTCAGGCCATCGCGGACATCGGGCAGCGCGCGCGCGACAATCACGCTCATCGCATAGTCGAGATAGCTCGACTTCATCTCGTCGACGATCGAGATCGGAGCAATATCGGAAGGGTCGGCGAGCACAGTCTCGTCGGTCAAGTTGCAGTGCCTTCGGCTTTGTTACGGGGATGCGACAACCCTAGCCGAGCGCGGGGCCGAATGCCAGCCCCACGCGCATTGCGAGCACGCTTAGGCGAGATGCGGAGTGCGATCGGTACAGCCCTGCCCAAGGGGGATCGCAAACCGCCGGGATGATTCCTTTGCGTAGATTTTATGGGCACATTTGAACGTTGCAGCGATCTTGGACTGGTGTCAAAAGCTGATCGAAGCGGGGGAGATGACGATGGCCGACTACAATGGCACGCCAGGCGACGATACCTATTTTGGCACCCCCAATGATGACGTCATCAACGGTAATGATGGCAATGACATGCTGGAAGGGCGCGGCGGCAACGACAGAATTTTCGGCGGCAATGGAGATGATATCCTGAAGGGTGGAGCCGGTCTGGACATCGTCGACGGTGGGGATGGCAACGATTCCCTCAACGTTGGCGTTTCGACCGATATTGTCGCTGGAGACCGTTTCATCGGCGGCAGTGGAATCGATACGATCTATGTCTCGACCTCGTATCCGGAAGAGTTTCCGACAACCGACTTGACCGTTGCCATCATTGACCGCGACGTGGAGCGGCTTGTCTCATCCGGCGGGAGTGTCAGGCTGACGGTTGCGCAGTTGAATCAATTCCAGACCGTCCAGGGGATTTTCCAGATCGCCGATAGCGGCACGATCGACCTCACCGGTAACCGAGTGGCGGTCAACGCGAGTTTCAGGTTGGCAGACGGCACCAACAACGTCACGCTTGCCGGGAATGTTTTGAACGAACTGGTTTCGGTGACGGGGGGGAGCGGGGTCGACACGATCATCGGTAGCGAATCGAGGGACGCGCTAACTGGCGGCAGCGGCGATGACGTGCTGGATGGGCGCGGTGGCGACGACTATCTCGTGGGCGGTGACGGTGACGATATCACCCGCGGCGGTGCGGGCAATGACACTTTCACCGATGGCCTGGGCGCGGACACGATCGATGGGGGCAGCGGTAACGATATCGTCTATCTCGATTTCGAGAATGGTTTTTCGGCGCTCGATCAAGTGAGCGGCGGCAGCGGGGTCGATACGCTCAACATCGCCATTTCGCCTTATGGCAATCGCATCCTTGATTTTAGCACGCTCAAGATCGCCGATGATTTTGAGATCCTGAACGCAAATTTCGCAAATCTTGTGGTTAGCGTCGAGCGGCTAACCCGGTTTCAGTCGGTGGCGGTCACCGGCATCACGCTCACCACCGGCGGGAATTTCACGCTGAGCGGTACGTTGTCCGCGCAGCGTTTTACGCTCAGCGCTTTCGGGAACGGTGTTGACCTGAGCGCGGGGGGACCGGCCAACTATCGCGTATCCGGTGGTAACGGCGATGACACGATCATCGGGAGCGCTTACTCCGACACCTTCACCGGTGGCGCTGGCAACGACGTGATCCGCGGGGGTGATGGCGGCGACGTGATTAACGGCGGCAGCGGGGTCAATATTCTCGACGGCGGCGCCGGCAACGATACGCTACAAGTCGAAGAGGCCAGCATCGCGGCCGCCGGATCGCGCTTTACCGGCGGCACTGGTACCGACACGCTGTTCATCAATGGCCCGGATTACGGATACAACACCGTCCTGGCCGACCTTACCGCTGCCACCATCGATGCCGATATCGAGCATTTCGCGGCCCAGGATGCGCTCGGCAAACCAGG
>JAIXZV010000154.1 GCA_027489365.1 Sphingomonadales bacterium | reverse complement strand
CTGATCTATGCAGGCCTTAAGCTGCGCACGCTGCGCCTGCCCGATCTGTTCCAGGACCAGGACAAGCCCGAAGTACAATATGCGCAGGCCGGGCTGGACGCCGATGCGATCGTCGAGACGGTGCTGAAGGCGCTGCGGCACAATTCGGGTGCGGTCGCGGAGGGCGCGCGGGCCTGAGGGCCAGCGCTAAAGTCACACGAGTCGCACCATCGCGGGGTGTGGGGCGGGACGCTTTGGGCCTTTGCGTCGAGGTACTGTTGTTCCCGTTCGGGCTGAGCTTGTCGAAGCCCTGCTTGCCACATCCGCGCCAGTACGTGTGGCACGCAGCCCTTCGACAGGCTCAGGGCGAACGGGAATGGCCAAGCATACGATCCGCTAAAGTCACACGAGTCACACCATCGCAGGGGTCTGCGCGGGCGCTAAAGTCACACTGAGTCGCACTATCGTCGACCTTGCGCCCGCTCCGGCCTCAGGCGCCCTCGTCGCGTGGCGGCAGGGGTTTGTAATCGTCGGGGACCAGCGCGTCGGGGCTTTCCTCGTCGACATCGGTCAGCGCGCCGAGCGTGGTGGGCAAGGCGGCGCGGGCGCGCGCGATCTGCGCCTCGACCGATCCATTGCCGGGGCCGGTTTGGCCGTAGATGAGCGGCAGCAGGCGCTGCAGCATGAACATCATCATCTTGTCCGACGGGATCGACATTTCGGCAACGAGCTTGCCGTGCCGCCAAATCTCGCGCGGGGTGCCGACGATCGCGCGTTCGAACGCGATCGCAACGAGCCGCCCGGTCGCGACCAGCAGCGCGTCGTCCCACGCCTTGGCAAAGGCCGCTCCCTTCGGATGGCGGCGCAGCCGGTAGCACGAGCGCGGCGTGATATCCGCCGCCTCCGCCGCGATCGAGACGCAGCCGGTGTCGGCGAGCGCTGCCAGGAAAGTCCGCTGCCGCTCTGCCGTCCACCCGTTGATCCGGTGGCGGGCGAGCTCGACGGCTTCGTAATGGGCGCGCCGCTTGGCGGCATCCTCCGCCGCGATCTTCTCGTCGGCGATGTTCATGTTGATCAGGATGTCGGGGTTGGGATGGTCGGCGATTTGTTCGTCACTGAACATGGGTCTTGCTCCTTGGTTATAGGAGCGCGACCATTTAACCGTTTTGGTTCGTGTAGGAAAGCGCGGCGCGCGGTTTTTGCGAAGCGCACGAAGCATGATATGGTGCTCGCGTGGAAGAGAAGCCGACCCTGTTCGACTCAGTCGATCCCGCAGCCGAAGCGGCAGCAGATGCGCGCGCCGAGGCCGATGTCGTGGCGGGTCGGCTGATCGGGCACGAGGCGGTGAAGCGCTGGGTGGCGTCCTGGGGCAGCGACGCGCCCTTACCACGGCCGCGCATCGGCGACTGACTTGCGCAAGATCGTCTGGACGGACGAGGCGGTCTCCCATCTCGAAGCGATCGTCGCCTATATCGCGGCGTTCAATCCCACAGCGGCGCAAACCTTGGGTGAGCGCCTGATCGCCGTGGCAGACAGTCTTGCCGAATTCTCCGAACGTGGCCGCGATTCGGGCGGCGGCAAGCGTGAGATGACGACGGTATGGCCGTATGTGCTGCGCTACCGCGTGGAGGCGGAGCGGGTGATCATCCTGCGGATCCGACATGGCGCGCGGGACGAGCAGGGATAGGCGAGACGGTCGGCGCTTTACGCTGCTGTCCGCACCGGCGCTCCTTCTTTGTCCAGGCGGCGGTGGAGCGCATCGGCGAAGAGTTCGAAGCCGTTGGGCCATGCCAGCGCGCCCGTTTCGATGGAGGCGCGGGCGAAATAGGCGGGGTCGGCGAGCGGGCGGGTCATGACGGTATTGCGCGCGATATAGTCGGCGGCGGACCAGCGCGCGGTCGAACCGTCGGAGAAGGTGAGCCACAGCGTGGCGTCGCCGTCGAGCTTGATCTCGACGAGCTTAATCATTGAGGTCGGCTGGGGGTATCAAGCCGCGCGGCTGGTCGGGACCATTGCGCGATCCCCGCGACCGGCCAGTAGCCCGGCGATGGAAATGTCTTCATCGAGCGCGTCCCAGTGCAGCCCGTGCGGGCTGATCTGGACGGCGGCGCGATCGTCCGGCTGGGCATTCAGCAGCCGCGGAAACCAGGCGAGCGGCACGCCGAGCGTGCGGCCGTCGTCGAGTTCGACCCACATCTGATCGGCGTCGAAGCGGATGTGCGTGGCCCTTGGGGCGGTCTCAGGCGAAATAGTCATGCGGTGCGCTTTCGATTTCGGCGCGGTGATCAGCTAAAACGCACTTAAGTAAGTGGGCTATGCTACGTCAATTAGGACTGATTGAGGCTCAGCCATTCCTAACCGTCGAGCATCCATTGTATAGCTTGGAGAAACAGGGATGCCGATTGGTCTCGCCTTTATAGGCGCGATTTCTCTAACTTTGCCATTCTCTTTTCGCGAATGTTCGACCGAAAAGAAGCGGGAGAAAACCTTTGGGCTAACACCCTCATACTGAACAAAAAATACGTGGTCGTCAGCGTCTTCGTCACGTACAGTTATAGAGTCCGAGTGTAGTTTAAGGGCAAGGCTCTTCGGATAAGGTTCAACAAAAACAACTCTATTAATTCCGGAAGCGACAATATGTCGTGCGCAATTGTGACATGGAAATGTCTTACTATAAAGTGTCCCGCCCATCGTTGATCCAGTACCGTGGCGTGATACTGAAACGAGTGCGTCCATTTCTGCGTGTACCGATCTAGAAAATTCAATTAGGTCTCTGACTCTGGTGCTTTTTAGCTTATCAATAATGGCGTCTTTAAATCTAGTCTGATCTGAGCCAAATGCTTTATCGGAAAATAAGGTGTCGACTAACTCTTTATATATCTCACTCTTTTCAAAATCGTTATGGCAAACCTTTTCTTTCCAGTTGTAACATCGATTATCGTTGGCCGCGTCGCCATCTTCTCCATAGATGCCGCCACCAAATTTTGGGACATCGTTACAACCAGTGGCAAGAAGCTTTCCGTCTTTATCGTAAACAGATGCTCCGACCTGCCTCGACATGCACGCAGAATTGGCGGCGGCACCAAATGCTTTCGCCATTCCTGACTCGTCACTAGTTGGAGAGTGAATCTTTGTGCCGAAAATGATCTCTAAATAACGTGAAATCGTTTTCTCAATTTGGACAGTGTTTTCATTCGAGTTTCTGATAAAAAAGTCTGATAAGTAAGCTGTGTCGCGGACCTTTTGACCATGTTTCTCGAGTTCATGTTCATCTCGAAGGAAAATATCATCTATTATCTTTCCAGATATCCCCTTGTTCTCTAGGCGAGACTTCCTAATTCGCGCTGGGCAAAACACAGTAAAGGTAAGAAGGCGCTCTTCATAGCATCTCTTGAGAGTGGCGATTTCGTCGGGATGTTTAAAAGAGTCGAATATATAGGCATGTCTTGGCTGAGATATGGGGTGCGCATTTGCTTCATAAATAGCGCGGCGTGCTAAATAGTCATTTCCGTATTTTGATCTTAGATCATTGCCACAAGTTTGATAAGCGTTCACCTTTTCTGCTGGTGCTAAAGATTTCAAGCCTCGGGCTATGCCTAATGTACTGCTTTCAATAAACTGACTCATTCGCAAAATGTGTACGGTGTATCCATATTCATTTTCGAGTTTTGTCTTAAGAATTCCTGCATTTGTAGTGACCCCAGACCCTACGTTCCCGACCATTGCGATAAACAAATGGTCGCATTGCTGCTCTGGTCCCGTAATGCTGGTTGACACGTTCATTCAGCCGCAACCCCAGCCCGCGAGAACATATCCCCCTCGCTCGCTGCCGGGTCCTCATTCGCCGCAGGCCCAGCCTTCGCCTTCTGCCGCTTATCAAACCCTTCCCACACCTCGTTCCAATTCCCGCGCGTCGCGGCCTTCGAATATTCCGTTGCGCGCTGTTCGAAGAAATTGGCGTGCTCGACGCCGTTGAGCATCGGCGCCAACCACGGCAGCGGGTGTTCGTCGATCATGAAGATCGGCTTGAGGCCGAGCTGACCCAGCCGCCAATCGGCGGTGAAGCGGACGTATTTCTTGATTTCCTTCGCGGTCATGCCGTTGACCGGGCCCATTTCGAAGGCGAGGTCGACGAAATTGTCCTCGAGATGGACGGTGTGCTGGCACATCTCGCGAATGTCGGATTTCACCGCTTTGGTGAAGCAATCGCGTTCGCGCACGAAGGTGTGGAACAGCTTGATGATACCTTCGCAGTGCAAGGATTCGTCGCGGATCGACCAGGTGACGATCTGCCCCATGCCCTTCATCTTGTTGAAGCGCGGGAAGTTCATCAGCATTGCGAAGCTGGCGAAGAGCTGCAGCCCTTCGGTAAAGCCGCCGAACATGGCGAGCGTCTTGGCGATATCCTCATCGGAATCGACGCCGAACTTCTGCAGATAGTCGTGCTTGTCCTTCATCTCGCTATATTCGAGGAAGGCGCCGTACTCGCTCTCGGGCATCCCGATCGTGTCGAGCAAATGGCTGTAGGCGGCGATGTGGACCGTCTCCATGTTGCTGAACGCGGCGAGCATCATCTTGATTTCGGTCGGCTTGAAGATGCGGCCGTATTTCTCGTGATAGCAATCCTGCACCTCGACATCGGCCTGGGTGAAGAAGCGGAAGATCTGCGTGAGCAGGTTGCGCTCGTGATCGCTCAGCTTCTGCGCCCAGTCGCGGCAATCCTCGCCCAGCGGCACTTCCTCGGGCATCCAGTGGATCTGCTGCTGACGCTTCCAGAAATCGAACGCCCAGGGGTATTCGAACGGCTTATACTGCTTGCGGGCTTCGGTGAGGGACATGGGCTTTTCCTGAACTTACAGACTGAAAGGGGCGTGGATCAGAGCAAACGCGAGAGGCTGAACGCGGCGTAGGCTAGGCCGAGTACGATCAGGCCGATGCCGAGCAGACGGCGGCCCGGGCTTTTGACCGGCGGCTGACCGGTCCGCGACGCGAGGCCCCTGGGCGAGCCTGCGACGAAGCCCATCACCCAGCCGAAATAGATGAAATTGAGCGCAATGATGACGCCGAACAAATCGAAGGCATGAGTCAAAACGTCTTACTCCACGGCCGAGGGATATCGGCAAACTTGGTCATGCCGCCAGGCTCCAGCGCCACATTGCGGTCGCGCTCATCGCCAGCACGAGGCCGAGCGACAGCGCCATGATGCCGACCATGCGGAAGGCATAGACCTTGGCCTCGCTGCGCTTGCGCACCAGCGCGAGCAGCAGGCTGATGCCGATGACGGTGAACAGCGCGGCGACGCCGTACATGATCGCGATCGACAGCGTCATCGCCGCACCGTGCGGTTGACGTAGACGGTCTTGCTGCGGTGCGAGCCGACGCCGAGGAAAACGACGCCGATGAAGAAGCCGAAATCGTACCAGCCGCCATTGTTGGGCACGGCGTAGACCGCGATATCGGGCACGAACAGCGACAGCACCCAGGCGACCGGGAAGATGAAGCCGTGCCACAGGCCGAGCAGGAAACCGGGGGCGGTGGGCGCGACGGCGCTCGGCACCTGATGCGCGCAGGCGGCGAGCAGTGTGAGGCTTGCCAGCACAATCGCTGTGCGATGGACACGAATCATGCGACGCTCCTTGCATCCAAAGCGCGGGGTGCGCGTTTGGACCGCGCAACCGTAACACAGGAGCTACGCACATGGTCGACGCATCGCAGATTAAAGAACATGCCGAAGTCATCGGCGCCGACGGCGTTCATGTCGGCACCGTCGACCATGTCCAGGGCGGCCGCATCAAGCTGACCAAGAAGGATTCGGGCGCGCTCATCAACGAGGGGCACGGCGGCCATGAGGGGCATCACCATTTCATCCCGCTCGGCCTGGTCGCCGATATCGAGAATGGCACGGTCCGCCTCTCCGCCAACGCCGATGTGGCGGTGACGTT
>JAIXZV010000256.1 GCA_027489365.1 Sphingomonadales bacterium | reverse complement strand
GTGGCGCGATCAGGTCAAGGCGATCGTCGCGGCCTGGTATCCGGGGCAGGAAGGCGCTCAAGCCATTGCCGACGTGCTGACCGGCAAGGTCAATCCGTCGGGGCGGCTGCCGATCACCTTCCCGCAAGGCGTCGAGCAACTGCCGTACACCTCGATCCCGAGCTTCGGCACGCCCGAGAACACGCCCGTCACCGTCGCGATGCGCGAGGGGGCGGACGTCGGCTATCGCTGGTTCGCGCGGAAGAAGCTGACACCGATGTACGCCGTCGGGCACGGGCTCAGCTACACGCAATTCGCGTATTCGGATCTGGCGGTGCGCAGCGGCAAGACGCTCACCGCTACGGTGACCGTTCAGAACACCGGCGCGCGCGCGGGCGCCGACGTGCCGCAGCTGTATCTTGAGGCGATCGACGGTGCGCCCGAACCGCGCTTGCTCGGTTTCAAGCGGGTCGAACTGGCCCCCGGCGAGCGTCGGACGATCAGCCTGACGGTCGATCCGCGTTTGCTGGCGAAATACGATACGGCCGCGGGCAATTGGCGGATCAAGCGCGGGCGCTATGCCGTGGCGATCGCAAAGTCGGCGACCGAGCCGGTGCTGTCGCAGACGGTCGCAGTCGCAGCGCAGCGCCTGCCGCGCTGAGTACGCTCTGTGCCGATCTGATCGCTTTCAAAGGGGGACGCCCTCCCCTATAACCGGGACATTCAAGGGAAGTCGGTAAATCCAATGCGAGCGTCGATGGCTGACCAGCCGATCTCGGACACGAGCCTGAAAGATGCGGGATCGAACGACCGGCTTTACCAGCGGATCGCGCGCAAACTCTTCGATCAGTTGAACTCGGGCGCCTTCGCGGTCGGTGACCGGCTGCCGGCCGAACGCGAGCTGGCGGTCGAATATGGCGCGAGCCGCCCTGCGGTGCGCGAGGCGCTGATCGCGCTCGAAGTGCAGGGCTTCATCGAAGTGCGGCTTGGCTCGGGTGCCTATGTCTCGCGTTTGCCGGGGCAAGGCGAGAAGCCTGCCTTTGCGATCACCGCGTTCGAGCTGACCGAAGCGCGGCTGATGTTCGAGGGCGAAGCCGCCGCGCTGGCCGCGCTGCACATCACCCCCGAACAGCTCGCGAAACTCGATGCGCTGGTGCGCGCGATGGCCGCCGAGAACCTTCAGTCCGACGTGACCGAGGAGGCAGATCGCGATTTCCATCTGACGATCGCGGCGGCGACACGCAATGCAGGCGTGCTGCGCACCATCGAAGATCTGTGGCATTTGCGGTCGACCTCGCCCGAATGCGCGCTGCTCCACGCCAAGGCGCGCGACGCGAAGGTGCGGCCGGTGGTGGAGGAACATGCCGCGATCCTGCAAGCGCTGCGCGCAGGCGACGCAAACGCGGCACGCGCGGCGATGCGGGCGCATCTCGCGGCGGTCATGGATCATTTGCTGTTCAAGACCGAGGAACTTGCGGTCGAGGAAGCACGTCGCGCGCTTGCCGATACCCGGCGGCGCTATGCCGTCAGCACCGGCTGAGCCGCGCTCGCACCTCCACGACGGCAATGGCCTGACAAACCAGGCGAGGAAGTGCATCAGATGTCGCAGCATGGCCGCGACGGGACGATAGATGCGCTTCAAGGGACTCGACCTCAACCTGATCATCGCGCTCGATGTGCTGCTGGAGGAGCGCAGCGTCTCGGCGGCAGCGGCGCGGATGAACCTTACCCAGCCAGCGCTGAGTGCCGCCTTGTCGCGGTTGCGGCGGTATTTCGACGATGACCTATTGCTGGCGGTCGGGCGGCGGATGATCCCCACGCCGCTGGCCGAGGAATTGCGGCCGCTGACCAAGCAATTGATGCGCGACGCCGCAGCCTTCATCAACATGTCGAGCAACTTCGATCCCGCCACGTCGAAGCGGCGCTTCGCGATCGGCACGTCGGACTATATCCTGACCGTGCTGATCGCGCCGATGCTCGCGCATCTGGAGGACATCGCGCCGGGTGTGCAACTCGACGTATTCCCGACCGGGCCGGAGATCCACGAGCGGCTCGATCGCGGCGATATCGATCTGGTAATCGGCCCCGAACCGTTCCTGGCCCCCAGCGCGCCGAGCGAATTGCTGTTCGAGGAGCAGCATGTCGTGATCGGCTGGGATGGCAATCCGGCGATGCACCAGACGATCGACATCGATCGCTTTTTCGAACTGGGGCATGTCGCGGTGCGGATCGGGATGGAACGCGAACTGTCCTTCGCCGAACGCCACCTGGAGGCTTATGGCGGTCGCCGGCGGATCGAGGTGACGACCACGGCTTTCTCCTCCACGCCGCGCCTGGTGGTGGGGACGAGCCGGATCGCGGTGCTGCAGGAACGCCTCGCTGCGACCTTCCTCCCGGCACTGCCGTTGATCCTGCAGCCGCTGCCGATCGAGATGCCGCCGCTGAAAGAGCTCGTCCAGTTTCATCCGACCCGCCGCACCGATGCCGGGCTGCGCTGGCTGATCGACGTGCTCCGCCACATGAGCCAGGCGGGACCGCGAAGTATCAACAAGATTGATCGAGATCGATCAGAACAATAAACTTCTGCATGGCTCGCCCCGCCTCTATCATGCCACCGGCAACGAGAAAAAGGTGGAGAGAGTATGGCGCGGATCCTGGTGATCGGCGGGGGTATTGGCGGTTTGACCTCGGCCATTGCGCTGCGTCAGCGTGGCCATAGCGTAGACGTGATCGAGCGCGATCCGGATTGGTCGGTCTATGGCGTCGGCATCATCCAGCAGGCGAACGTCATCCGCGCCGTGGCCGAGCTCGGCATCCTCGACGACTATCTCGACGCGGGCTGCGCGTTCGATCGAGTCGATATCTACATTCCGACTGGGCAGAAGGTGGCGAGCGTCCCCACGCCCAAGCTGGTTGAGGATTACCCCGCCAATATCGGCATCGGTCGGCCAGCGCGGCACAAAGTGTTGGGGGATCGCACCAAGGCGGCAGGCGCCACGGTGCGGCTGGGCGTGACGGCGACCGCGCTGGACGATGATGGCGCGGGCGTCGATGTGCGCTTTTCGGATGGCAGTGCGGATCGCTACGACATGGTCGTCGCGGCGGACGGACTTTATTCCGAGACGCGCGCGATGCTGTTCCCGGGCGTGCCGCAGCCGCGCTTCGTCGGACAGGGCGTGTGGCGCTACAATTTCCCGCGGATTGACGACGGCAGTGCAATCGCAGTTTTCGAGGGACCGACCGGGGTCGGGCTGGTGCCGACCTCCCCGACGCATATGTACATGTATGTGACAACGCCCGAGCCCGGCAATCCGCGCTATCCGCGCGAGGGCATTGCGGCGGTAATGCGCGACAAATTGCGCGGCGTACCCGCCCCGCAAATCCAGGCGCTGGCCGAGCAGATCACCAACGATGCCGAAGTCGTCTACAAGCCGCTTGAGACGCTGTTCCTAGACGGGCCGTGGCATCGCGGCCGGATCGCCTTGCTCGGCGATGCGGTGCACGCGACCACCCCGCATCTCGGGCAAGGGGCGGGCATGGCGATCGAGGACAGCCTTGTGCTGGCCGAGGAAATATCGCGGCATGACGATCCCGAAGCGGCGTTCACCGCCTTCCACGCGCGGCGCGTCGAGCGCTGCCGCTATATCGTCGATGCGTCGGTCGCGATCTGCGCCGCGCAAGTCGCGGGCGAGCGCGTCGATCAGGCCGCCGCCACCGCCGAAATGTTTCAAATCGTAGCACAGCCGATCTGATCGGCAGGAGAGTCCAATGGCACGAGTGAATGAAATCCGGTACGTCGGCTACGGCGTTTCCTACCTGGAAGCGGAGCGCACCTTTTATCGCGACGTTTGGAAATTGCGCGAAGTCGGCACGCACGACGACATGGTCTATTTCGCGTGCGAGGGGCATGACGAACATCACGTCGTGCGCCTGCGCCAGGCCGAGACGCAGCGGATCGACGTGATCGCGCTGGCCGCCGCAAACCGCGCGGACGTGGACGCATTGCATGACAAGGTCGTCGCGGCCGGGTGCAAGGTGATCTTCGCCCCGCAGAAACTTCAGACGCTAGGTGGCGGGTACGGCTTCCGCTTCTTCTCGCCCGACGGCCTGCCGTTCGAAGTGTCGAGCGATGTCGCGCGCGGCCCCTCGCGTCAGCTCGAGCGTTGGGACGGCATCCCGCAGAAGATCAGCCACATCGTGCTGCATTCGCCCGATCACAAGGCGATGGTGCAGTTCTTCGTCGATGTGCTGGGGTTCAAGGTGTCGGACTGGCTCGGCGACTTCATGTGCTTCC
>JAIXZV010000220.1 GCA_027489365.1 Sphingomonadales bacterium | reverse complement strand
GTCGGCCTGCGCCTCGCCTATCGCTTCGACCTGACCGTGCTCGCCCAGCTCGAGGCGATCGCCCAGGGTGCGGGAGTCCCGATGCCGAGGCTCTGCCGCATCTGCGCCTGCAGCAAAAATGACGCGTGCAGCGACGCCCTCGGCCACGGCTGCGACTGGATCGCCGAGGACCTGTGCTCGGCACACGGCACGCCTGAAAGCGTCGCGGCATGAACGCCGGTCGCCCCACCCGATCTGTCCGCCTCGCGCGCCGCGCGCTCGATGCCGCGATCGTGCTCGCCGGCATCGGCTTCAGCGTCGGCCTGCTCACCCATTCATCCCTGGCGAAGGGAGCCATCTGGCTCGCTGTGTTCATCGCCGTAACCGCGTTCGCCGTCCTCCAGCGGGAGACCCAACGATGAGAACCGCCCAACTTTACCGGCTTCGGCCGGACATCACCCATCCGATGGATTGCCCCCACGCGTGCTGCAATCCCCCGCGCCCCAGCGATGCGCCACGCTCGCTACTGGCGCGCATCCCCTATCGTGCCCCGGCGCTGTTCGCGTTCGGCATGGCAACCGGCGCGATCGCCATCGCCGCCACCGGTAATCTGGGAGCGGCGCTGCGCGCGCTGGTCGGACTGTGAGCCCCGCGTTCGACCCCGTTGCGGCTGAGCAGAGAGCCATGTCCACTTTCAATAGCAGGCGCGCGGCGGCGGACGCGTTCGTGGGAACAAGGGCTGCTGCGAAGCTCCTGAAGGTCTTGTGCGAGGGCGACGTCCTTGCTCGCTGGGATCACCCCGGGTTGAGCCACCTTGCCAACATCGCTTGGGTCACGGCCGGGAATTTGCTGACGCATGGTGGAGAGCGCTCGCTGAACTGCACCTGGTCGATTACGCCACTTGGCCGTGGTCATGCGGCAGAGCGGCTATGACCGACGTCATCGCCGCCGACCAGTTGCGCCTGCTCATCGAGCGGATCGAGCGCCTCGAGGAAGAAAAGCGCGGCATCGCCGACGACATCAAGGATGTCTGCGGCGAGGCGAAATCGACCGGCTTCGACGTGAAGACGATCCGCCAGATCGTCCGCCTGCGGAAGATGGAGAAGCATCACCGCGACGAAGCTGAGATGCTGCTCGAAACATACAAAACCGCGATGGGGCTGTGATGGGAACGCTGCCCCCACTTCCCGCCAAAAAGATGCCGACGTTGCTAACGAAGGCAGAGGCCCTCGAATACGCGGCGAGCGTGTTGGACGATTTGGCGTTCGGCGTCGAACTCGGCGCCATGATCTTGAAGTCGATCCCGGCGAGCAACGCGGCGTCATTGAGCACTGAGCTCTCGGACCAACTTGTCCGGTTCCGTGAAGGCATCGTTGACGAAAAACTTCAGGCGTCAGCAGCCCGTCAGGGTGCGAAAACAATTCGCGCCATGCTCCTCGAGGAACGCCTGGTCGCTGCGCGCGTCGAAGCTGGCGCGGGGATTGGGCAATGATGGCCAGCCCCGAACAGAAGCGCGCAAAGCTGCAGGCAGCCGCTGTTTATGTCGACGAGCACAAGCGCGCCGGCGTGCCAGCCGAGCAGATCCTCGCTGGCCTGGTCGAGCACCACGGCGCGCGGCTGCGCCCGCATTGGCAAACCAATCGCCTGAGCTGCGCCGGCGTCACATCGACCTGCACCTATAGCGCCGGTGCGCCGCTGCTCGACAATTGGAAATTGACGGCGACCGTCCGGCTGATGGCCCAGGCGATGGATCGGGTCGCGTGATGCCCCGCGAGCGCATCACCCGCGACTGGATCGCACAGCATGGCGGTGCCGTCACCGAAATGCATCTCAACATGGGCGACCAGCATGTCCTGTCGCGCCGCGTCGTCGACAAGCGTGACGGTCGCGCGGTCGGCCTGTCCTACACCGACACGAGCTGGAAGCGCACCAAACGCAACGCCGAGCGCGGCGGCACCAGCCAGCGCAGTTGGTTCGTCGACACGCACCCCGATCCGATCGCCACGCTCGACGAAGCGCTGGAAATACTGGCGATCGTCCGCGCCGCCGACGGTCCGATCGCGGAGGCGGCATGATGGCCAAACCAACACTCCAAGAAATTGCGGCAATGCCGCTCCCGGCGTCGCTTGAGGCATGCCGCCGGTGGTATGATCGTTACTGGGCGCTGTTCGCGGGAGAAGAGCGCGAAATCGTCGTTACGATCGATTACCAGTTCACCACAGAGTCCTATCGGTCGTTCACGGTCACTGCGCACTCGGCGGCCGATGCGGAAAAGCAGGCGCGCGATGCTTTTCAGAATGAGGAAGGCAGGAACTCCGAAATCCTGCAGGTCCGCCTCCACGATCCACACCACCCGGTCGATCACCCGAGCTTTGACTTCGCGAGCGTGCACTAATGGCGCGAGGTGGTTTCTTCACGCGCGTCACCGCGACCAGCCGCGATGTGATCGCCGGCTGCTTCGTCTGCCACGGCACCGATGCACATTGGTTCGGCGGATCTGCCCAGGGCACCGCCGCGCGCCACCACGACGCCACGAACCACCCGACGTGGTGCGATGTCGCCATGTCGGTCCGATACGGCGTAGAGCCCCGCGACGATCGCCAGATCGACATCGAGGACGCGATCTCGCGCGCGCCGATCCACTGCGGTTCGGGGGACCGGCCGGATGCGATCCCCCTCCCCGAACACGAACCCGATGCGTCGATGGCTGCCACCATCGCCGTGAGCGCACCCCCTGGCCGCCCGATCGAGACGCGCTCGCGGCCTAACGCCGGAGCACAATCATGACCAGTAACACGAGGACGATCGACGAACTCTGCCTTTCCCCCTTCAACGTCCGCACCAATGCCGAGGACACCAGCCCGAATGAGGCGATGGAGAAATCCATCCTCGCCTTCGGCCTGATCCACGCGCTGCGCGTCCACCCGATGCGCGGCTCGACCAAGGGCAAATGGGGCGTACACGCTGGCGGGCGCCGCTACCGCGCGATTAAGGCGCTGATCGAGCGCGGTGCGCTCCCGGCCGAATGGCCGATCGATGTGGTCGAGCGCCACGGCAGCGACGCCGATCTGCTCGCCGAAAGCGTCGCGGAGAACAGCCTTCGCCGCGATCTCCACGATTATGAGCGTTATGCCGGCGTCGCCCGATCGCACAAGCGCGGCGACAGCATCGAGCAGATCGCCGCGATCTGCGGCCAGAAGGAAATCACGATCAAGATGTGGATCCGGCTCGGCAACCTCGCCAAGCCGGTGTTCGAAGCACTCGAGCGTGGTGAAATCGACAAGGACCAGGCCAAGGCCTACGCCGCAACCGAAGATCACGCGCTTCAGCTCGCCGCGTTCGAGCAACTCCAGCCCCGCCACGACTGGGACAAGACCCCCGCGAAGATCCGCGCCTTCCTGCGGATCGGCGATGTCGAACTGTCCCGTCTGCTGCGCTTCGTCGGAAGCGATTCCTATGTCGCCGCCGGCGGTCGCCTCGAGCTCGACCTATTCTCCGACGCGCACCGCATCATGGACGAGAACAAGCTGCGCGACCTTGCGCATGAGCAGCTCGCCGGCGTGCGCGACGCGGTTCGCGTGGCGACGCAACGCGCCGAGCTGCGCTTCGTAGTCGAACCGCCCCAGGCGAGCCATGGCGGGCCCGATCGCTTCCTGTTCGTCACGCCCAGGGTTTTGAGCCGCGACATGCTCGGCGATCCCGAGCGGATCGAACTGCCCGACGGCGATATCGTCGCGCATATCCGCATCGCCGAGGGCGGCGAGCCGGAAGTGACCTATTGGTGGGAAAGCCTGAAGGCGAAGCACGGCACGAAGCACGCCAGGGCTGAGAAAGTCGTAAACCCGATGCGCGCGGCCGTAATGGCCGACAAGAGTTCCGCCCTGGGCGGCAGCGTCGCCTATGCCGCCAAACCGCTGGTCAACGCCGCGATAAAGCAGGACGCCGGCCTGACCGAGGAAGGCGTCGAGATCTTCCGCTCGGTCCGCACCTTCCTCCTGCGCGGCGCGCTGCTCGAAGACGCAGCCGACATGACGCGCGCGGCCGACGCCGCAACCGACTATCTCGTCTGGGCTCAGCTTCGCATCCTGCTGAAGGGCGACATGCCCCACCTGATTGGCCTGCGTGGCTTCACCGCGGGCGATCGCGGCCCCGAAGGCGCGCGTGAGCATATCGCCGCAATGGAGGCCAGCCGCGCCTGGGGCCACGCACTGTACGAAGTGCAGCAGCAAAGCTTCTTCACCGGCACCGATCTCGGTGAGGCTTACCTCGACTATCGTGCCAGTGCGCCGCGCCTGAAGCGCATGGCAGCGGCGATCGTCACCGGCATGGCGCTGCAGCGCTCGCTCGGCGCCGACGGCTATCGGATCCCGCTGCACGACGCGCTCGCGGCCGATCTCGGCCTCATCGATGACGATCGCATCCGCGCGCACTGGCGCCCGACCGCCGCGATGCTCGATCTGCTGCCCAAAGCCGAACGCCTCGCGATCGCCGAGCCGTTCGTCGAAGCGGCCAGCTTCGCGCCCTGGTCACGCGCCAAATCGAGCGACGTGACCAAATTCGTGCTCGAAGTCGTGACCGGCAAAGCCGCAACGCTCCGCGCCTCGATGGCCGACGCCGCCGCGCGGTGGGTGCATCCGCTGCTGAGATTCACGGCGCCACCCGAGCCGGATGCGCCTGCGAAGGAAGCCGCGAACGACGCCACCGAAATGCTGGAGGCGGCAGAGTGAGCCATGCGACCGCACACCCGCTGGCCGACCAAAAGGTCGTGCTCGAGCGCGGTCCGTATGCGGGCCGCGAAATTGTGATCGAGGATTGGTGGGATCGCGTCGCCGGTCGATCCTGGATGGACTGCGACGGCAATCCGGTCTGCCTAAAATATGCTGTGATGTCGGTCGGCGCGCCGATCGACAACGAAGTCATATACGGCAAGTTCGGTGGATTCGGCGAACTGGTGCACGCCACGTGGCTTGCAGATTGCGCGGTAGCGGCATGAGCGGCCCGACGTCGATCAGCGCCCCGCTGCAGCGGCTGGTCGCCCAATGGGCCGCAGACGATCGGCGCGCCGCTGCCGCGCGTTCGGCCGAAAAGCCCGATCCGCTCCTCGACGCGTTGGAACGCGCCGCACCGATCTTCGATTCGGGCTGGCACCCGCAGCTCGGTCGGAGACTGCGGCCGTCAGCGCTGAAGATCTTGCGCTACTGCGTTCTGATGTCGAGCGCCGAAGCAAGCGCGCGCGATCATGCGCAATCGCTCGCCCGCACTTGGTTACGCGGCATCGGTCAGGCGGTGACGGCATGAGCGGGGAAGGCACCCTGCCCTTCGATCCGACGAGGATCGCAGCGCTCGGGCGGCTTTCGGCCGAGATCAACGGCAGCCACGCGCCGCCCCCGATCAGGCACCCTGTTGTTGTAACCAGCAACGGGTTCGTCACCCTTCCGGTCCCGGACCATGTCGCTCTGGGTTTCGTACGCGAGGGAAAGTACGTCTCGTCCGAACTGCACGCCGGGATGACCCTGCAATGGGCACCGATGGTCGAAGCCGGCGGGTTGCTCGTCGAGTTTCGTGGTGGCGCGCCTGACGGCGATGAAAACAGGGATGCCGTTGCGGTTTTCCTAACCCGCAAGGGATTGGCCGGGCTCATCGCGGATCTTCAGGCGATCGATGCCGCCCTTGGCGGTGCCGCATGACGCGCTTTAGCTGCGGATCCTGCACCTTGTGCTGCACCGTTATGGGCGTCGCGACGATGGAGCCGCCCAAGCCCGAGCACAAAACGTGCGACCATTGCACCTCGGGCGGTTGCTCGATCTACACCCAACGCCCGGAGCAATGCGCGACGTTCCAGTGCATGTGGCTCGGCTCGCAGCGCGTCCCCGCCTTTGCGCTGCCGCCTGCGATGCGACCCGATCGCTGCGGCGTGGTGATCGACCTCAACGCGGCCGGGACGATCATCGCCCACTGTCATCGGCCGCTGTCGTGGAAGCGCGAACCGATCCATGCGTGGCTGATCAACATGGCCGCGCGCACTGTGGTCATGCTTGAGACGCCCGGCGGCCCGTTCCTCCTGTCGGCGCGCGACACAACCGAACGCCTGGTGAAGGTCGGCGTCGATCCGGACACGAACAACCGGATCTACGTCCGCGATAGCGAGCTCGATCGCTACGTTGCGCGGGAAAAGGCGGCATGACGCGCGGCGCGACATGGCGCGACCGCGCGCACGCGTTCATCGCGACGCTGGATATCCCGGAGACGGCCACGCTCCGCGACACCCGCCGCATCTTTCGGGAGAATGGCTCGCGCTTTCATGGCGGCACGCATTGGGGCCGGCGCGCGTGGGGCAAAGCCACGCGTGAGTTTCAGATGAAGCGCGGGCTGTTGCCCAGCACGGCACCCGCCGGACCGCTGTTCACGTTCGCGCCTGACATCATCTTTCCATTCCGGGGAATGTCGGAATGACCGCGGCGCCCATCACCCTTGACCAGCTCGAGGCCGCGCACTGGCTGGTCGTCGGCACGACCGGCAGCGGCAAGACCTATCTCGCCCGCGGATTGCTCGAGCAGCTGCGCCGCGCCGACCGCCGTGTCGGCGTGGTCGACAAGATGGGCAAATTGTGGGGGCTCACGCTGTCAGCCGACGGAACCGGGCCCGGGCTCGAATTCGTCATCTTCGGCGGCAAGCGCGCCCAGGCACCCATGACGCCCGACCAGGGCGCGCTGATCGGCCGGCTGTTCGTCGAGCGCAACATCCCGGCGATCTTCGATTTGAGCCAGTGGAAAGCGCCGGACCGCGAGCGCTGGGTCGCCGACTTCTCGGAAGCGGTGTTCGACGCCAACGAAACCGCGCTGCACCTGATGTTCGACGAAGCGCAGAGCTGGGTGCCGCAGGGCGGCGGAGGACCCGCTTACGATGCGGTCAAGCTCCTCGCCGAGCAAGGCCGGGGCAACGGCATCAATTTGCTGCTCACCGCGCCGCGCATGGCCGGCCTCGATGCCAACGTGCGCGGCGCGATCGCCGCGATGGTAGCGATGCGCCAGACGCTCGACATCGACATCAAGCGCACCGCTGAGACGATCGGCGCGCACCTGACGATCGACGACAAGGCGTTCAAGGCGCAACTGCCGACGCTGCCGACCGGCACAGGTTATGTCTGGAGCCCGGCCGGATCGGGGCTGGAGCGGGTCGCCTTTCCGGCGAACAGCACCTTCGACAGCAGCCGCACGCCGCGCCACGGCGACACACCGCCCCCACCGATCGCAATCTCGAACACGCTCGTCGACGAACTGCGCGCCGCGCTCGCGCCCCCTGCTGAGCCGGAAAGCCAGAAAGACGGAAAGCCAGAAAGCCGGATTTCGTTACCGGCCGATCTCGCGCGGATCGCCGAGCTAGAGGCGATCGTCGCCGATCAGCGCGCCGAGCTGCGCGAAGCCGATGCCGAATGCGACGGCTATAATCGCGGCCTGGCCGCGATCGAGGAACTCGTCCTTGCCGTGCGGAGCGGGACATATCGTGCAAATTTGCATCCCCGCGCTGCAGATTCGCAAGCTTCGCCGCCATCTGTGCCGGTGCGTGCGGAGGTGGCGTTTCCACCCTCACCCGCCAAGCTTGATCGGTTTGAAGAAGCGGCCCGAACGCAAGGCGTCCGTGGCATGAGCGCCCTGCAGGTGCTCGTGTCGGCCGCACCCAGCTATGGCCTCACCGAGGAGCAATGGGCATTCCTCGCCGGCTTCACGCGTTCGGGAGGTACCTGGACAACGTACAAGGGCGCACTGCGTGCAGCCGGGTTGATCGAGCAGATCGACGGCCGCTGGTCGCCGACGCGGGCCGGATATCTCTCCGCGGCCGACGCGCCGATCGATCCGCCGGTGTTCGGGCCGGAACTCGTCCGGAGCTGGGCAAAAAAAGGCCAGTCAACCGGAAAGCTTGCCGAGGTCCTGCTCGCTCTCTGGCCGGGTTCGTGCTCGCGCGAGCGCCTTGCGGCCGACGCCGGCATGACGGCCAGCGGCGGCACCTTCACCACCTATCTCGGCCGCCTGCGCAAGCGCGGCATGCTCGAGGAGCGCGGCAAGCAGGTCCGGCTCAACCCAGCTTTGATGGAGTGGCAGTGATGGCCTGCGAGTCCGTCACCCTCCCCGGCGGCCAGCGCGCGATCGTCTGCTCGTCGCGGAAGCGCCAGCGCTGCGCAACTTGTGGCCGCCCGGCGACCTTGCTCTGCGACTGGAAAGTCACCGGCAACCGCACCGGCACCTGCGACGCGCCGATCTGCACCGGCTGCACGACATCGCCCGCGCCCGACAAGGATCTCTGCCCCGATCACGCAACGGCCTTCGCGCTGTGGCGTCGCGATCGAGCTGCAGGCGCAACCCCTACCCCGCCGGTGGCGCCGCAATGATGGATCCCGCGATCGCCGAGCTCGTCCGCACGATTGCCCGCCAGATGGCGCAGGACGATGGTGCGCGCGCTCGAACCTTATCCCGGAGTCGCCCGCAATGTCCCGACCAGATCTCGCTCGCCCCCGCTGCGCCATCTACGCGCGCTATTCCAGCGACCTCCAGTCCGCCACTTCGGCCGACGATCAGATCCGCGTCTGCCGCGAGCGCGCGGACCGCGAGGGCTGGGACGTCGTCGACGTCTTCAGCGACCTCGCCATCTCCGGCGCATCGAACAGGCGGCCGGGTATGAGCCAGATGCTTTCAGCCGCCCAGCGCGGTGCCTTCGAAATCGTGTTGTCGGAAGCGCTCGATCGCATCGCGCGCGACCAGGAGGATGTCGCCGGGATCTTCAAGCGACTGCGCTTCGCCGACGTGCGCCTGGAGACGCTGAGCGAAGGCACGGTGAGCGAGCTGCACATCGGGATGACCGGCACGATGAGCGCGCTCTTCTTGACGCAGCTCGGTCAGAAGATCCGCCGCGGGCAGAGCGGCGCGGCCGCGCGCGGATCGATACCGGGCGGGCGTTCCTACGGCTATGACGTGGTGCGCAAGCTCGACGACAAGGGCGAGCCGGTGAAGGGTCTGCGCGTCATCAATCCCGACCAGGCCGAGGTCGTGCGCCGCATCTTCCGCGAATACGCCGCCGGCGTCGGGCCCAAGGCGATCGCCAAGGGTCTCAATCGCGACGGCTTCCCTTCCCCCTTTGGTGGGGAATGGCGCGCATCGACGATCGTCGGGAATCGCGCGCGGATGAGCGGGATCCTGCACAACCCGATCTATGCCGGGCGGCTGGTCTATAATCGCGTGCGGATGGTGCGCGATCCCGAGACGCGCAAGCGCGTGTCGCGGCCGAACGCAGCGGCCGATTTGCAGATGGTCGATGTGCCGGATCTGCGCATCGTGACCGACCAGGAATGGCAGGCGGTCCAGGATGCCCGCCAATCGCGCGCCGCTGATCCGCTCCCGCTCCGTCGCCGCCCCAAGCACCTCGTATCCGGCCTGACCCGGTGCGGCGTGTGCAATGGATCGATGATCATGGTCGTCAGCGGCCGCCTGGGCTGCGCACGGCATCGCGAGACGGGATCGTGCGTCAACGGCCAGCGGATCGCCGTGACCGACGTCCAGCGCCGCGTGATCGCCGGGCTTGAGCAGGATCTGCTGTCCGACGAAGCGATGAAGCTGCTGCTCAGCGAATATCATCGCGAGCTAGGCCGCGATCAGCGCCGATCGGACGACGAACGCGCTGGCCTGGCCCGGCGCCTGAAGTCGGCCCAGGATGCGGTCGAGCGCCTGGTCGCGGCGATCGCCGCTGGCGGCGCCGACTTCGCCGACATTCGCACCGCGCTCGCCGCCACGTCGGCCGAGCGCGACGCGCTGCGCGCCGAGCTTGCCGAGATCGATGTGGTGCCGGTGATCGCGCTGCATCCGCATATCGCCGAGGCGTACCGGCAACGCATTCGTGCGCTGGCAACGAGCCTCGCTGGCGGCGACCCGCACAGCGAAGAGATCGCCCGCCAGATCCGCGACCTGATCGACGTGATCTACCTGACGCCGAGCGAATCGGGCGAATGGCAAATCGAAGTGATCAGCTCGCTCGAATCGGTCGTCGCGCTGGCGACCGGAACCGACAACCTCCAGCGGAGGAACGGCCGAGTGATTATGATGGTAGCGAAGGAGGGACTTGAACCCCCGACCCCAGGATTATGATTCCCGTGCTCTAACCAACTGAGCTACTTCGCCATGCCCGTTTCAGGGGAGACCCCTGCGTGCGAGGCGCGGGCTATAGGAACGCGAATCGGAACGGTCAACCGCGATCTTGCGCGAACAGATGCCGCGACAGGGGTTCCCACGGGCCGCCGCGATACCAATAGGTCGCCAG
>JAIXZV010000236.1 GCA_027489365.1 Sphingomonadales bacterium | reverse complement strand
GGCGCTGGTGTCCTCGGTACTGATGATCGGCTTGGTCGGGACCAGCCGATGATAGACGTCATATTGGTCCTGATAATAATTGAAGCCGGTGACATCGACTTCGGTCGAGGTGTTAACCGGATCGTTGAACGCGCCATTCATCGCGACCGTGACCGGCCGCGCGTCATCGAGCCGCTTGAGCGTCGTCACCATCCGGCGCGTCATCTCCACGCCCTGCGGCGTCGATTTGAGCGGCTCCTCGTTCCACAGCGTCCAGATAATCACGCTGGGGTGGTTGCGGTCGCGCCGCACCAGCCATTCGAGCTGCGCCTTGTAATCGGGCGACGGGTTGAAGTGGCGGTTCTCGTCCATCACGAGCATCCCCATCCGGTCGCAATAGTCGAGCAGTTCGGCGGTCGGCGCGTTGGACGACATGCGCACCGCGTTGCAACCCATCGCCTTCAAGCGCTGCAGCCGCCAATGGAGCAAAGCGTCGGGCATGGCGGTGCCGACCCCGGCGTGATCCTGATGGATGCACACGCCTTTGATCTTCACCGCACGATCATTGAGGAAGAAGCCCTGCGCGGCATCGAAGCGGATCGTGCGGAAGCCGATCGGAATCTGCCGCAGATCGACCACGGCCCCTTCGCGCAGCACGCGCACGCGGACGGTGTAGAGCGTCGGTGTCTCGACCGACCAGAGTTTAGGATCGCCGACATCGAGCGTCAGCGCGGCATCGACCTGGTCGAGCACCGGTACGCTCGCCGAAACGCTCGCGTGCGTCACTTCGCGGCCGTCGGGGTCGAGCAGCGTCGCTTCGACCGTTACCGCCGCCGCTGCGCGCTCGATATTGCCGAGCGTCGCCACGACGGGCACGTGCCAGCGCCCCGCAGCATCGCGGCGCGGATCGCAATGCACGCCGTCGCTGACGATCGCGACCGGCGCGCGGCGCACCAGCCAGGCGTGGCGATAGAGTCCGGCGCCTTCATACCACCAGCCTTCCCAGCGACTGGCATCGACGCGGATGGCGATGACGTTGGGCTCGTCGCCATAGGTCGCGAACGGCGTGATGTCGGCATAAACGCTGGCATAGCCCGACCAGCTATGCGCGACGACGCTGCCATTGACCCAGATCGTCGCATTGGTGGCGATGCCGTCGAAGTGCAGCTCGATCGTCTTGCCGCGATCGGCCGGGTCGAGCAGCAGCGTGCGGCGGTACCAGCCGATCCCGCGCGGGCGATAGCCCTGCGAGACGTTCGCGCTTTGCACATAGGGTTGTGCTGCCGCCCAGTCATGCGGCAAGCGCACCGCGGCCCAGTCGCTATCGTCATACAACACCGCCGCCGCGCCGATCGCGTTGCCGGCCATTGCCGAGAGATAGGTGTCGTTATGCGTGGCGGGCGCTGGCGCGGGGATGTCGCCTTCGTAGAAGCGCCAGCCGAGTTCGAGCAATGTCCGCGCCGGATCCTGTTGCGGCAGCCGGGGCGGCAGCCGCGTTTCGGGCTGCGGCATCGGGAAACCGTCGGTCTTTTTCGGCACGGTGGCAGCGGCAACGCCGGGAACGGCGCGCAACGCACCGAGCCCTGCGCTGGCGAGCAGAAGCTGGCGACGGTTCATGGCAATACTCCGGGGAACAAAGATCGACGCGCAAACGCGGCTACAGGTCGGACAGCTCGGCGACGAAATCATAGGCGTCGCCGCGATAATAAGAGCGGGTGAATTCGGCGGCGCGACCGTCCTTGAGGAACCCGCGGCGCTCGATCAGCAGCCCCGGGTGCCCGGCATCGACGCCGAGCATACGCGCATGTTCCGCCCCGAACGGCACGGCGCGGAGGCGCTGCAACGCGCGCACCGGGCGGCTGCCCGCTTTCTCCAGCGCGGTGTAGAGCGAGTCCTCGACCGCGCCGATATTGGGCAGGCAATAGCCCGCGATGGTCGAGAATTCGAGCGCCATCGGCTGATCGTCGGCCAGGCGAATCCGGTGGAAACGATAGACCGGGGTCCCCGGCGAGAGGCCGAGCGACATGGCTTCTTCCGGATCGACCGTACCGGTGGTGCGGCTGATCCAATTGGTCGCAGCGGTCTTGCCGCGCGCCGCCATATCCTCGGAGAAAGACGAGAGTTTCGAAAAGCTTTTCTCGACGCGCCCGGTGACGAAGGTGCCGGCACCGCGTCGGCGCGTCAGCAAACCCTCCTCGACCAGCGCGCCGATCGCCTTGCGCACGGTGATGCGCGAAATGGCATATTCGGTGGCGAGGTCGCGCTCCGCGGGGATAGCGTCGCCCTGCGCCAGCAGGTCCTGGCCGATGGCTTCGCGGATAAGCTGCTGCAACTGGAGATAGAGCGGTGCCGGGTTGCCCTTGCGGAACTGACCGATTTGTTGCGAAAATTCCAAAGTCCGTCCCTCACGCCCCGTGTCGGCCTACGCGAGCCTAATGCGTTGATCGCTGGTGAGCAATCGGCTTTAGGGCGAAACCAAATTGGTATTCTTGCTCCCGCATCCGATCCCGTGTCGCGCTACGAAACGCTGGAGTGTATAGCTTTTCTGGCGCTTGCAAGTGGACTTATATTGGTTACACTTCATCGCTCAAGCACGCACGGTAGCGTCGCAACGGGGGACGGTCGATGACGAACGAGACGCGCAGCACGGGCCAGCGCGCCATGCGACGGATCGCTCACTGTGCCATAGCGGCGGTGGCGGTCGCCCCGTCGCTGCTGGCGGCCCAGCAGCAGGCGTTGCCGCTGCTCCCGATGCCCGCCAGCATCGTGCGCGGCACCGGCAGCTTCACGGTGGCGACCGGTGCGGCGATCGCCATCCCGCCGAGCGACGCCGAAGCGGCAGGCGCAGCGCAATTGCTGATCGCGCATGTCGCCAGCACCCGCGGTCTGGCGCTGCGCGTGTCGGGCGACGCGGCATCGATCCGGTTCGAGCGCGACGCGGCGATGGTCGGGGCGGAGGCCTATCGGTTGACGGTCGATGCGCGCGGCATCCGTATCGCGGCCGCAACGCGCGCCGGGCTGATTTATGGTGCGATGACGCTGGCGCAATTGCTCAGCCCCGATGGCGCGCGCGGTGGTGCAGTGGCGGTGCCGCTGCTCGATATCCACGACGCACCGCGCTTTGCCTGGCGTGGGTTGATGGTCGATCCGGCGCGCCACTTTCAGCCGCTGCCGTCGCTGTACCGGATCGTCGATCAAATGGCGGCGGTGAAGCTCAACACGCTGCATCTCCACCTCACCGACGATCAGGGCTGGCGCTTCGAGGTCAAGCGCTATCCCAAGCTGACCGAAATCGGCGCGTGGCGGACCGGCCCCACTACCGGCGGACCGGCACCGACGACGCGGGTGGGTGGCTTTTACACGCAGGAAGAGCTGCGCGGTCTGGTCCGCTACGCCGCTGCGCGTGGCATCACGATCGTGCCGGAGATCGATTTGCCGGGCCACGCGCAGGCGCTGGTCGCCGCCTATCCCGAAATGGGCGTGCTCGGCGATCGGCCGGTGGTGAGCCATGATTGGGGGGTCAATCCCTATCTGTTCGATCCGGGGCCGAAGGGCATCGCGTTCGTCAAGAACGTGCTCGACGAGCTGATCGACGTTTTCCCCGGCAGCTTCGTGCATCTCGGCGGCGACGAAGCGGTCAAGGACCAGTGGCAGCGCTCGCCGCGCGTCCAGGCGCAAATCAAGGCGCTCGGCCTGAAGGACGAGAATGCGCTGCAGAGCTGGATGATCGATACGTTCGGCACCTATCTCGCGAGCAAGGGGCGGCGGCTGATCGGCTGGGACGAAATTCTCGAAGGCGGGCTGCCACCGTCCGCCTCGGTGATGTCATGGCGCGGCGAGAAGGGCGCGGTCGATGCCGCCAACCAGGGGCATGACGTGGTGCTGACGCCGGCACCGACGCTGTACTTCGACAGTCTGCAAAGTGACCAGGCCGATGAGCCGCCCGGCCGCCTGTCGATCCAGACGCTCGCCGACGTCTATGCCTATGAACCGATGCCCGCCGGGATCGACGCCGCCAAGGCCAAGCATGTGCTCGGCGCGCAAGGCAATGCGTGGAGCGAGTATCTCGTGACGCCGTATCAGGTGCAGCACGCGATCTTCCCGCGCGCCGCCGCATTGGCCGAGACGACGTGGTCGGCCGCGCCGCGCGACTTCGCTGGGTTCGTGACGCGGCTGCGGCCGCAAGTCGCGCGCTGGCGGGCGAGCGGGATCGAGGTGGCCGACAGCGCCTTTGCCGTGACCTATCGGCTGAACGGTACGCGCGGCGATGCGCTGCGCAGCGGGAAGCTGAGCGTCGCGCTGACGACGCAAGTGCCCGGCGGCACGATCCGCTACACGCTCGACGGCACCGCGCCGAGCGTCCGCTCGCCGGCCTATGCCGCGCCGCTGACGCCGCCGCTCGGGACGACGATCCGCGCGACCGCGTTCGGCGACGATGGCAGCGCGCTTGCCAGCGCGCGCGCCTTTGCGACCGACCGGGCCGCTTTGCTGCATCGTTCGGCGTCCGATCTGGTGGCCTGTCCGCGCGGTGCGCTCGGGCTGCGCGTGCCGTTGACGTCGGAAGCGCAGGGCAATGCGCCGGTGTTCAACATCAATCTGTTCGACACGTGCAGCGCCTATCCGGCGGCACCGCTCGATGTGGCAAAGGGGTTCACCGTGCAGGTCGCGCGGCTCGCGCGGCATTATGGGTTGGCGCACGAAGCATCGGCGGTGCGCGAACATTATAATGTGACGGCGCATGGCGAATTGCTCGTGCTGGCCGGTTGCCAGGCGGGGCGAAAGGGGCCGCCGGACAAGGGCGCGCCCGCGCCGGTGGTCGCGGCCAGTTTCCCCTTGCCCGATCCGGCCAAGGCACCGACACTCTTGACCTTCACCGGCACGCTGCCGCCGATGGCCGGGGATCGCGACTTGTGTTTCCAATTCACCTCACCGCTCGCCGAACCCTATTATGCGGTGGCCGACGTCCAGTTGACGGAAGCACGCTGATGCGCGGGGTGTTGCGCAGTGCGGCCATCGCGGCGTTATTGTCGAGCGCAAGTCTCGTCAGCGCGGCACCGCGTCAGGCGATCCCGCTCGATACCGGCTGGGAAGCGCGCATCGCGCCCAGCGACACCGACGCGGTGGCCGCGCACCGGCGCGAGTCGCGCTGGTTCGCGGTGCATGTGCCCGGCAGCATTCAGCAGGATCTGATCGCGCAGCACCGTGTGCCCGACCCGTTTCTTGCGACGAACGAAGCAGCGATCCAGTGGGTCGGGCGGACCGATTGGGAGTATCGCCATACGCTGACGGTGACCCCCGCGCTGTTGGCGCGCGATCATCTCGATCTGGTGTTCGACGGGCTCGACACCTTTGCGACGGTGTCGATCAACGGGCAGGTCGTGCTCAGCGCTGACAATGCGCATCGCCGCTGGCGGATCGACGCCAAGCGCTATCTGAAGCCCGGTGCGAACACGATTCTGGTCGCGCTCGCCGCGCCGATCCGCGCGCTCGCGCCGGTCGTGCTGGCGGCGAAGCGGACGCTGCCGGGCGAATATGAGTCGGCGTTCGGGGATGATCCCGGCGGGCGGCAGACCTCGCCTTATATCCGCAAGCCCAAATACCATTATGGCTGGGATTGGGGCCCGCGCGTCATCACGATCGGACCGTGGCGTCCGGTTCGGCTCGAAGCGTGGGACAGTGCGCGGATCGACACGCTGCGCGTCGATCAGGATGCGCTGAACGATGCCGAGGCGCGGCTGTCGGTGCGCGCGACGGTGCAGGCCGATCGGGCTAGCGTAGCGACGCTGCGCGCCGTGCTGACCGCGCCTGATGGCGCGCAGCAGACGGTGACGCAGCGCGTGACATTGGCGGCGGGTGACAATGCCGTGACGCTGCCGCTCACCGTCGCGCAGCCGCAGCGCTGGCAGCCGGTCGGCTATGGCGCGCAGCCGCTCTACCGGGTCGCCGCCACGCTCGAACAGGATGGCGCGGCGACCGATACCGCCGAGCGCCGCATCGGGCTGCGCACGGTCGAGCTGATCCGCGACGGCGGGGCGATGGGGTTTCGCATCAACGGCACGCCGATCTTTGCCAAGGGCGCGAATGTGATCCCGTTCGACAGTCTGCCGACACGGACCACTGCCGCGACGATGCGCCCGCTGCTGCTGGCCGCGCGCGACGCCAATATGAACATGCTGCGCATCTGGGGCGGCGGCTATTATCTCGACGATGCCTTTTACGATCAAGCCGACGAACTGGGCCTGATGGTGTGGCAGGACTTCATGTTCGGTGGGGCGGTCACGCCGCCCGATGCCGCATTCCGCGCCAATGTCCGGATCGAGGCCGAGCAGCAGGTTGAGCGGCTCGGCAATCATCCCTCGATCGTTCTGTGGGCGGGCGGCAATGAAGTGCTGGCGGGCTGGGAGAATTGGGGCGACCGCAAGGCGTTCAAGAAAGCGGTCGGTGCGGATGAGCAGGAGCGTGTCGGCGCGGGCATGGCGGTGCTGTTCGATCGCGTGCTGCGCGATGCGGTGCTGACGCGCGCGCCGGGGACGCCCTATTGGCCGGGCTCGCCCTCGACCGATTATGAAGGGCCGGTCGATACCGATGCTTCGGGCGACCGCCATTTCTGGGATGTATGGTCGGGATCCAAGCCGGTCGAGCGCTATCTCGACGCATGTCCGCGCTTCATGTCGGAATATGGCTTCCAGGCGATGCCCGACATGGCGACGATCCGCGACTTCGCCGGGCCGGGCGCGCTGACCCCGGAGAGTCCGGTGCTCAAGGCGCACCAGAAGTTCCTGGCGGGCGCGGGCAATGCGCGGCTGCTGCTCTACATGCGCGACCGGCTCGGCGAACCCAAGGATATTGGCGATTTCGTCTATCTCAGCCAGGTGAACCAGGCCGAGGCGATCGCGCTCGCCGCGCTGCATCACCGCGCGTGTCGGCCGGTGACGATGGGCTCGCTCTATTGGCAGCTCAACGATGTGTGGCCGGCGATTTCGTGGGCGAGCATCGATCACGCCGGGCGCTGGAAACTGCTGCATCACGCCGCGCGCCGCTTCTTTGCGCCGCAGGTGATCGTGGCCGAGCATGTCGGTGCGGCGACGCGGATCGCTTTGGTGTCGGACGCGACCGCGCCGACGCCCGCGCGCTGGCGTGTCCGGGCGTTCGACATGACCGGGCGGTTGCTCTCCGAGAAAGGCGCTGCCGTCACGCTGCCGCCGCTCTCGGCGACCGAGGCGGCGCGGATCGACGATGCCGCGCTGTTCGCCGGGGCTGAGGCGAAGACGAGCTATGCGGTGGCCGAATTGCTGGTCGGCGACGCGCCGGTCAGCCGCGCGATCATCGAGCGCGGCGTGCCCAAGGACATGGCCTATCCCGATCCCGGACTGCGCGCGACCTGGCACGGGCGCGCGGTGACCATCACCGCGACGGCGCTGGCCCGTGCGGTGATGCTCGATTTCGGGGCAGTCGGTGCGCAGCCGTCGGATGACGGGTTCGACCTGCTGCCCGGCGAAAGCCGCACCGTCAGCGTCGCGTCGGCGGCCTCGCCTGCGGTATTGGCACGGGCGCTGACGCTCCGCTCGCTGGGGTCGCGGCGATGATCTGGCTGTTGCTTGCCGCGCAAGCCGCCCAGATCGATCCCGCCGCGATGACGCCTGAGGAGAAAGCGGCGCAATTGCAAAGCAGCGCCCCCGCCGATCCGAAGGCCGGACTGCCCGCTTATGACTGGTGGAATGAAGGGCTGCACGGTCTGGCGCGCGATGGCCATGCCACGGTGTTTCCGCAGGCGATCGGCATGGCGGCGACCTGGGACGCGCCGCTCGTCCACCGGATCGGCGACGTGGTCGCGACCGAGGCACGTGCGAAGTTCAACGCGCGACCGGTGAACGCCGACCGGCGGATCTATGAAGGCCTGACGATCTGGTCGCCCAACATCAACATCTTCCGCGATCCGCGCTGGGGGCGGGGGCAGGAGACCTATGGCGAGGACCCGTATCTGACCGGGCGGCTCGGCGTCGCGTTCGTGACCGGCCTGCAAGGCCCCGATCCGGCGCACCCCAAGGTGATCGCCACGCCGAAGCATTTCGTCGTCCATAGCGGCCCTGAGGCTGGGCGCGACGGCTTCGATGTCGATCCCTCGCCGCAGGACCTTGAAGCGACCTATCTGCCCGCCTTCCGCGCGGCGATTACCGAGGGCAAGGCGGGATCGCTGATGTGCGCGTACAATTCCATCCACGGCGTCCCGGCCTGCGCCAATGCCCCGCTGATGATCGATCGGCTGCGGCGCGATTGGGGCTTCACCGGCTTCACCGTTTCGGATTGCGATGCGGTCGCGAATATCCATCTGTTCCACCACTATCGGCTCGATGCGGCGGGTGCGGCGGCGGCGTCGTTGCGCGGCGGAACCGATCTCAATTGCGGGACGGCCTATGCCGCCTTGCCCGCCGCCGTGAAGCGCGGATTGGTGCGCGAAGCGGAGATCGACACCGCGCTCGCACGCGCGCTTGCGGCGCGGCGCGCGCTTGGCATCGCTTATGGCGCGAGCAGCCCGTGGTCGCGCATCGCGCCGGATCAGGTGGCGACCCCGGCGCATCAGGCGCTGGCGTTGGAGGCGGCGCGCAAATCGATCGTGCTGCTGCAAAATCGCGGCGACCGCTTGCCGCTCAAACCCGGCGTGCGGATCGCGGTGATCGGCGCGGATGCCGATGATCTTGGCGTGTTGCAGGGCAATTACCACGGCACTGCCGTGGCACCGGTCACGCCGCTTGAGGGCATCCGCCGTGCGTTCGGCAGTGCGAATGTGCGTTACGCCCAAGGGTCGGTGCTTGCCGATGGCGCGCCGGTGGTGGTGCCCGAGACCGCACTTCGGGCAGGCGGCGCCGCTGGCCTGCGCGCCGAGTATTACGCCGCTCCCGGTTTGAGCGGCACCCTCGTGACGGTGCGGCAGGAGCGGCGGATCGACCTCGACCTCAACCGCGCCGCGCCGGTTGCGGGGCTAGGCGCGACGTGGAGCGCGCGCTGGTCGGGCGAACTCGTCCCGCCGGGGCCGGGGGTGTATCGGCTCGTGGTCGATGTGCCGGCGTGCTGGAAATATTGCCGTAGCCATGACGCGGTGCGGCTGTGGATCGACGGGCGGCCGCTTTCGAGCGGCGCGGTGGCGAAGGGGCGGATCGAAATTCCGCTCACCAGCGACGGCCGCGCGCTGCCGTTCAAGCTCGAACTCGATCATGCCAGCGAGGATGAAGGCATCCGCTTGCTGTGGGAGCCGCCTGCGGCCCCCTTGCTTGTGGAAGCGGTGGCGGCGGCGCAGGATGCCGATGTCGTCGTCGCGCTGGTCGGCCTGTCGCCCGATCTCGAAGGCGAGGCGCTGTCGGTCAGCGTGCCGGGCTTCGGCGGCGGCGACCGCACTGACATCGCGTTGCCGTTTGCGCAGCGCCGCCTGCTCGACGCGCTCAAGGCGACCGGCAAGCCGATCGTGCTGGTGCTAACCAGCGGCAGTGCGGTCGCGCTCGATCCGAACGCGGGCGATGCGATCCTCGCCGCCTGGTATCCCGGCGAAGCGGGCGGCACCGCGCTTGCGGAGACGCTTGCCGGGCGCAACAATCCGTCGGGGCGCCTGCCGGTGACCTTCTATGCCAGCACCAACGATCTGCCCGCGTTCGTCGATTACGGGATGAAGGAGCGCACCTATCGCTATTTCACCGGTACGCCGACCTGGGGTTTCGGCCACGGCCTCAGCTATACGCGTTTCGCCTATCAGGCCGCGCGCCCGAGCGTCAGCGTCGCCGCCGGGCAGAGCATCACGGTCAGCGCACGCGTCCGCAATGTCGGGGCGCGGGCGGGTGAGGAGGTGGTTCAGGCCTATCTCATTCCGCCGACCGGGGCAGGGGGCGGGCTGACCACGCCGGTACTGCAGCGCCAGTTGGTCGGGTTCAGCCGTGTCGCGCTCGCGCCCGGCAAGGACGGGGAGGCGAGCTTCACGCTCGATCCGCGAAGCCTCAGCCTGGTCGCACGCGACGGCACGCGCGCGGTCGAGCCGGGGGCCTATCGGCTGTTCGTCGGTGGCGGTCAGCCGGGTGCTGCGCCGGGGGTGTTCATCGACCTCGCGATCACCGGCACGCGTCGGGTCCTGCCGAAATGAGGCCGACGCGTCGTGCCGTGATCGGGGCCGGGGTGAGTGGTGTCGCGGCGGCGGCGCTGCCAGCGGTGGCCAGCCCTGCATTCGTAAGCCAGCGCCCCGCCATCGGTGCGCGCAGCTTCGTCAGCCCTGCGGTCGAGCGCGAGATCGTGCGCGTTTCCGCCAAGATCGGCGACCCGAAGCTGCGCTGGATGTTCGCCAATTGCTATCCCAACACGCTCGACACGACGGTGGGGATGAGCACGGTCGATGGCGCGCCAGACGCCTTCGTCATCACCGGCGATATCCCATGCCTGTGGCTGCGCGATTCCTCGGCGCAATTGACGCCCTATCTTCATCTCGTGCGCGATGATCCGGCGCTCGCCACGCTGTTCCGCGGCTTGATCGCGCGGCAGGCGCGCTCGATCCTGATCGACCCCTATGCCAATGCCTTCCTGCAGGATCCGGGCGCGAAGACCAATCTCGACTGGGCGCTGCACGATCGCACCGACATGAAGCCGGGCGTTGCCGAGCGTAAATGGGAGGTGGACTCGCTCTGCTATCCGATGCGGCTTGCGCACGGGTTCTGGCAGGCGACGCGCGACCCCACGCCGTTCGATGTCACCTGGGCGGCGGCGGCGCGGTTGAGCATCGCGACCTTCCGCGCGCAGCAGCGCAAGAACGGCCCTGGGCCATATCGCTTCCTGCGCGCCTCGGATCGCAATAGCGAGACGGTGCCGCTTGAAGGATGGGGCAATCCGTCGCGGCCCGTGGGCTTGATCCACAGCGCGTTCCGCCCGTCGGATGATGCCTGTGTCTATCCGTTCCTGATCCCGTCCAACCTCTTCGCGGTGACGGCGTTGCGCGAACTGGCGACGGTGGCGAACGGCGCGCGCCGCGACGCCGCGCTTGCCGCCGATGCGACGGCGCTGGCCGACGAAGTCGAGCGCGCGCTGATCGCCCACGGCCGGATGCGGTTGCGCGATGGGCGCGCGGTGTGGGCGTATGAAGTCGATGGCTTCGGCAACGCGCTGTTCATGGACGATGCCAATGTCCCGTCGCTCTCGGGGCTTGCCTATCTCGGCTGCGCGGCACCGGGTGATCCGCTGTGGCGGCGCACGCGCGATGCGGCGTGGAGCGAGGCCAACCCCTATTTTTTCAAGGGCAAAGCGGGCGAGGGGATTGGCGGCCCGCACGTCGGCTTGCGGCAGATCTGGCCGATGTCGCTCATCGTCCGCGCGCTGTCGAGCGATGACCCCGCCACGATCCGCGCGTGCCTCAAGACGCTGCGCGACAGCGATGCCGCGACCGGCTTCATCCACGAGAGTTTCGACCAGGACGATCCGACGCGCTTTACGCGGGCGTGGTTCGCCTGGGCCAATGGCCTGTTCGGCGAGCTGATCGTGCGGCTTGCCACTTCCCGACCCGCATTGCTGGGGCAGCCGCTATGACGATCGACCGACGGACCCTGCTCGGCAGCTCCGCACTGGCGCTGTTCGCGAGCGCGCTGCCGGTGCGCGGTGCGGTGCGAGGCGCAAACGACGCGCCCAATCTGTTCATCGGCACCGGGGGTGACGGGCATACCTATCCCGGCCCGACGCTGCCGTTCGGGATGGTCCAGCTCGGCCCCGATACCGATGTCGAGCGCTGGGCGACCTGCTCGGGCTATCATCATGGCGACGGCTCGATCATGGGGTTCAGCCACACGCATCTGTCGGGCACCGGCATTGGCGACATGCTCGACGTGCTGGTCATGCCGGGGAGGGGGCCGGTGCAGCTCGAACCGGGGCCGCTGTCCGATCCGGATGCAGGCTATCGCCAGCGCTTCTCCGACGAGCGGGCGGAGCCGGGTTTCTACCGGGTCGCGCTTGAATCGGGCGTGCGGGCCGAACTGACCGTGACCGAGCGGACCGGTTGGCACCGCTACACCTTTCCCAAGGGTGCGGGGCATGTGCTGATCGATCTGTCGCATCTCGTGCTCGATGCGGCGGGGTCATCACCGCTGATCGACGAGGCGAGTCTCGCGATCGATCGCGACGGCACGATCACCGGCAGCCGCCGCGTGTTCCGCTGGGCCAAGGGGCGGCGCATCCACTTCGCGCTGCAAGCCTCGCGACGGCCCGACCGCGTCAGCTTTGTCGGCGACGGCGATGTCGTGCAGCCCGATGGCGCGCGGCAGATCGCGGGCAAGCGGGTGAAGATGGTGCTGCACTGGAACGATGCCGGTGCGACGCCGATCGTCCTGCGCTGCGCTATTTCGGGTGTCGATGTCGCCGGCGCGCGCGCGAACCTCGCCGCCGAGGCGAAGGACTGGAATTTCGACGCCATCGCGCGCGCAGCGCGGGCAATCTGGGCGAAGGCGCTGGGGGCGGTGCACGTCACCGGTGGCAGCGCCGATCAGCGCGCGATCCTGGCGACCGCGCTGTATCACGCGCAGCTCGCGCCGACGCTCTTCTCGGATATCGACGGGCGCTATGCCGGGCTCGACGGGCAAATCCACGCCGTGCCGACAGGCGGCGCGGCGTATAGCAGTTGGTCGCTGTGGGACACGTATCGCGCGCTGCATCCGCTGCTCACGCTGATCGACCCAGCGCGCACCAAGAGCCTGATCGACGATCTGATCCGCCAGACCACGCAATCGCGCTATGGCCCGTTGGTCTGGCCGCTGCAGGGCAAGGAAACGGGGACGATGATCGGCTGGCACGGCGTCGTCCCGCTGGCCGAGGCGCAGGCCAAGGGCGTGCCTGCCGATTATGCCGCCGCCTGGCCCGCGATTGCCAAGCGCAGTTTCGATTTCACCGCGCCCGATCGCGCCAACAGCCGTGGCCGCGATCTGTACGATCGGTTTGGCTATGTTCCCGCCGATATGGTCGACGAAAGCGTCAGCCGTACGCAGGAATATGCCTATGACGATTGGGCCTCGTCGCACATCGCGCGCGCGGCCGGGGCGGAGGCCGATGCGGCGCGGCTGCTCCGACGATCGGGCAATTGGCGGGGCGTCATCGACCGCGAAACCGGCTTTGCCCGGCCGCGCTTTGCCGATGGCAGTTGGTGGTCGCCCTACGATCCGATCCAGCTCGGCCACACCAGCAGCTATCGCGATTATACCGAGGCCAATGGCTGGCAGGCGACGTTCCTCAACCAGCATGACATCTATGGCCGGATCGCGCATGTCGGTGGCGATGCCGCGTTCGCGGCGAAGCTCGACGCGTTGTTCTCGGCACCCTCGACCTTGCCCGCAAACGCCCCGCCCGACATTTCCGGCCTCGTCGGGCAATATGCGCATGGCAACGAACCCGACCAACACGCTCCGTATCTCTATGCCTATGTCGGCCAGCCGTGGAAGACGCAAGCGGTGGTGCGGCGGCTGTGCACCGAGATGTATCGCAACGACCCCGACGGCATCATCGGCAATGACGATTGCGGGCAGATGAGCGCGTGGTTCGTGTTCTCGGCGCTGGGTTTCTATCCGGTCGATCCGGTCGAGGCGGCCTATGTGTTCGGCTCACCCTTGTTCGAACGCGCCGTCGTGCGGCTTGGCGACAACCAACTGACGATCGAGGCGCCGGGCAACCGCGCCGATACGCCCTATGTCGCTGCGGTCGCGTGGAATGGCGTGCCGTGGACCAAGAGCTGGATCGACCATCGCACCTTGGCGGGCGGCGGTACGCTGCGCTTCACCATGTCGGCGACCCCCAATCCGACCTTTGGCGCCGCGCGGGCCGATCGCCCGCCATCGTTCGGCCATTCTGCCTGATTTTCTGGAGATGCCTGTGACTCGACCCTCGCGCCGCGGCGTGCTTGCCTCCGGCCTTGCCGCCACCGCCGCCGCCTCTGCGATGCCCGCGCTCGCCACGGGCGCGGTGGCACCGCCGCAGCCGTGGGGCGCGACGCCGTCCAGGCGTCAGCTCGCGTGGCACGCGCGCCAGCAATATGCGTTCGTCCATTTCTCGATCAACACCTTCACCGACAAGGAATGGGGG